>JABFRV010000005.1 GCA_013140975.1 Saprospiraceae bacterium | reverse complement strand
AACACAGAAATATTATTAATAGGATTTATCGTGTTACTGCTTTTCGGCGGTAAGAAAATTCCTGAACTTATGCGTGGTCTTGGTAAAGGTATTCGCGAATTTAACAATGCAAAAAATGCCATTAATGATGAAATTCATGAAGGCATAAAAGATGCTGAAAGAAAAAGCATTTCTGACAACCGCTAGGATCTGAATTCTAAATTTTATTTCACTCACAATATCCTTGATGAGAATATTATCTATTAGTATTTGCTTTTTATTTACCTCGTTTTTATGGTCTCAAAAATATGGCCATGTTAATTATAGAATGTTGCTAGACTCGATTCAGGAGTCGAAAGTTATCAATGAGCAGCTCAATCGATATGAAAAGTCTTTATCGGATGTTGGTGATAAAATGCTGACAAAATTTCAAGAGAATTTTATTAAGTACAAAGCAGGAGTTGAAGCAGGGACTTTAACTGCGACGCAGAGAAGTCAAATGGAATCTGACCTGGAGGTTGAACAAAATGCAATAACTAATTATCAGAAAAGTGCCAATGAATCTCTGGAAAAACGCAACACTGAATTGCTAAAACCATTGTTAGATAAAATGACTGAGAAAATCAAGCTATTTGCTGCACAGGAAGGTTATTCAATGATTTTCGACAGCAGTTTAGGTTTGTTATTTACCATCCCAACCGAAGATCTTCTTGGTAAATTAGTGCCCTTTATAGATAAAAAATAACCCGTTTAACGTCAAGCCAAACGGGTATTAAATTTTTAATTTAAATCTTGAATCTGTTATTTATAAACAGATGATTTTCCTAAAGATTCAACAATAAGCGTATAGAAAATAATTCTTAACTTCTTGCGGTTTGACCCAAAAGCTTTAGCCGCACTTGCAATCGCAGCTGTATTCTTTGCATCGTCTTTACTACCAAGTTTGCCTTCGCAAAAACTTTTTTTGACTCTTTCCATTTCAGTTTTGTCAGAAACTGCAACTAAAGCAGAATCGGCTCGGTAAATACTGGGTCCAAGTCCTTTTGCAACTTTTTCCAATAAACTACCATTAACTTTGATTCCCATCGTTTTAGCACTATCAAGTGCTTCCTTTACTTTTTCATCAAATTTGCTCATGATTTAGTTTAATAATTTGGTTAATAAATTAATGGACAAAAATAATTTAATTGTTGATATATAGAAATATTTTCATTATTAAATTGGAATTAATCAAGTGTAATTTTGAATTGAAATATAATATCACTAATAGCATAAGACAATATTAATTCATGAATGTAGTTAAAATCATTGTAAATGAATTGAAATATTACACTTGAAATTTTATAAATTCTCAAGAAATGGAATTCTTGCAAGTATACATTACCTTGACCAAATCTTGGTATCAACAATTGCTCTATTGTAGAAAATGAGTATATTTCGGCTTTGAAACTTATTTCTTTCTAATATGAATAGAATTATTGCAACACTGGGTTTTATAATTGCATCTTATGTCGTTGAGGCTCAGGATCTTCACTTTACACAATATGCGTTTTCTCCCTTACATGTGAATCCTGCCAATGCGGGGCTTTTCAAAGGTTCTTACCGGGTTGGAGGAATATTTAGAGATCAGGCATTTGCCATTAGTTCAGCAGGTGCTTATAAGACCTTAAATTTTTATATCGATGTAACCCTGCCATGGAAAGTTAGAAAGAATGATTGGGTAGGCCTCGGTATCAATGTAATTCAAGATAGAAGTGGTGATATAGGTTGGGGCGCAGGAGGATTTATAGGTCAGCTTGCATATCATCTTTCAATCAATCCAAAAACAACTCTGTCTTTGGGAGCGCAATATGGCAGTTCAAGCTTCAATGTCAAAAGTCCTCAAAAAGCAAATACTGAATCTTTGATTCGCGGAATTCAAGGTGCTGTTGCATTTAACAATGGTGCAAAATATACCGATATTACCATTGGCACGGATTTATCAACGGCCATAGGTTCTGCTAAGCATGATTTGAGTGTCGGTGTTAATGCGGCCAGAATAAATCAACCTACAGCAACGAATCTTTCTACCGGTGCAGGACAGAAACTAGGAACATTAATAACCGGATATGCAGGACTTAATTATCATTTGAATCAAAAACTCGATTTAAGAAATCATATTTGGGTACGAAGTCTTAAGTCGTTTAATGAAATTATTCCACAATGCGTTGTAAGTTATTTAGCGAATGTCGAAAAGAAAATCAGACTTAACGCAGGGCTTGGATATCGTTTTGGAGATGCAGTCCAATTAATGTTTGGCGCAGATATTGATAATCTGGCTTTTCAGATTGGAATTGATCAGACTCTTTCCGGTTTACGGGATGCACAATCACCAACGGGATTTGGGGCAGTTGAATTTGCTGCAAAATATACTGGAATTATAGTTAAAAAACCAGATCCAAAACCTAAAGTATTCTGTCCAAGATTTTAATTTTTATAATTCAAAAAATAAATAATTTTCTTCATGAGAAAAATTGCTTTCATTATATCTGTTTCTGTATTTTCATTAATTTTCGTTCAAGCGCAACCGGCAAGCTCCAATACTCCGGCTAAATTAAATAAAGCAGGGGAAGAACAATTGGCCAAAGGTCAATACTTTAATGCATTAGATATGTATGAAAAATCATACAAAGAACTTAAAGATAAAAATGTCGCGATTCAAATTGCTAAGACACATTTTCTTTTAAGAGATTATAATAAATCGGCTAGTTGGTATGGAAGAATTCTAAATCGTGATAAGAAAAATGAATTCCTTGAAAATCGTGTAGCATATGGCAAGGCGCTAAAAATGAACGGACAGTCAACGGAAGCTGCAGCTGAATTCAATTCTTATATTGCAGGCGGAGTTGATGAATCTTTAAAAGAACTAGCAAGACTTGAATTACAAGGAATTGCAATGATGGAAACGATGAAAGAAAATCCTGCCGTCATTATTAAGAATATTGGAAATTCTGTAAATAATTCTGAATCTCAAAGCAGCCCTGTTCTTGATGGAGATGTATTATATTTTGGAACTCTATCTGATAAGGCACTAAAAAAAGATTCCAAAGACGATGGTGTACATTATGCTCAGTTATTCAGCTCTACATATTCGGAAGGCAAAGGTTATGAAAAGGCAACGGCATTACCGGAAGAAATTAATAGAGAAGGATATCATACAACCAATAGCAGTCTCAGTATGGATGGTAATATTATGTTTTTTACAAGAACATTATCTGAAGGAGGCTTAAGTTCAGAAAGTAAAATTTATGCTTGTACAAAAACTGCTTCCGGGTGGAGTCCGGCTATTGAAGTTGCAGGAGTGAATGGAGATTATTTGGCAACACATCCGGTAGAAGGGGAATTGTATGGTTCAAAAGTTCTCTTCTTCTCATCGAATATGC
This sequence comes from Saprospiraceae bacterium, assembly GCA_013140975.1. Lineage (GTDB taxonomy): Bacteria > Bacteroidota > Bacteroidia > Chitinophagales > Saprospiraceae > Vicinibacter. The sequence goes on along the minus strand of JABFRV010000005.1, from coordinate 3,464 downwards.
CGGGTGGAAAAGGTGGTATGGATCTCTATTACGCAACCCGTACTGGTGAAGCAGAATATTCGGCTCCTGTAAATCTTGGAAATATCAATTCATCTGGTGATGATATTACTCCTTTTTACTTGGATGGAAACTTATATTATTCAACTGACGGAAGACCAGGCTTAGGTGGATTAGATATTTTCTCTTGTAAGTGGAATGGATCTGAATGGTCGGAGCCAATGAATATGGGGGTTCCGGTGAATACGTCAACGGATGAATTCTCATATAAAATTAGTAAGGATGGAGACAGAGGTTTTTTAGTTTCTAATAGACCAGATCCTGAATCTAAGTCATTAAAAAGTAAAACCTGTTGCGATGATATCTATATGGTTAATAAAAGAAAACTCATAATAGAGTTAATTGGTTTGGTAAAAGATACTTTGAATAAACCTATTAAGGGAGCAACTCTTCAAATGATCTCCGCAAAATCAGATGGAGAAAATGATATTCAGACGAAAACAAACAATGAAGGAAATAGAATCAGTAATGTTCTTGATAAAGACAAATCTTACAAAGTAATAGTTTCAAAAGAAGGCTATTTTCCAGTTGAAATCAATGTAAATACAGTTGGAATTGACAAGGATCAAACGATAGAAAAAGAATTTATACTTCGTGCTCTTCCACCAGAATCAGAATTTGATATAATCAGTATAAACGAACCAATTAGGTTGACCAATATATATTACGATTATGATGATGATAAAATCCTTCCGGATGCCGGAAAAGACTTGAAGGTACTAGTGGATTTGATGACCAAGTATTCTGATATGGTGATTGAACTGGGTTCACATACAGATGCCAGAGGAGATGACTCCTATAATCAAAAATTAAGTGAAAGAAGAGCAGCTTCTGCACGAAGATGGATGATTAATAAAGGTATTGATGGCAAGAGAATTAAAGGAAAAGGTTATGGAGAATTCAAAATTCTAAATAATTGTACGAATGGAGAAGAATGCTCTGACGACGAGCATCGATTCAATCGTAGAACAGAATTTACAATTCTGGAAGGTCCGACAACAATTGAAGTTAAAAAGGAAGTCCTTAATAAAAGAGCAGGTCCTTCTAAGAAATAATTTATTACTTACGTAAATGCAATGAGATTGAAGGTTAAGAACTTTCTTATCACTGGTATTGTTAAAATTCTGCTATGCTTTTGCTTGGTGAATTGCACAATTTCTAAAACCAAAGATTCTTCAAATAAAAGTACTGTTCAAGAAAAAACAAATTCAACAACGAACAATATTTATTCTGGACCAGCCAAATTTAAATTTGACAGCACTACTTATCAAAAAGGTCAGATTAAAAAAGGAGAGATCTTGCAATTTGAAATTCCTTTTATAAATCAAGGTGCAGATCCATTAGAAATTAAATTAATAAGCGCCTGTGAATGTACCAAAGTTGATTGGCCGGTTCTGCCTATCCCTTCAGGTCAGAAAAGAAGTTTAAAGATCAGCTACGATTCCAAGGATAAATCCGGAAAACAGATCGTAGATCTAGATATTATGGCAAATACAATTCCCGTCAATACGTTTATTAAGTTTGAACTTTTGGTAATAGAATAATTTTCTAATAAAAAACCAAAATATTATACTTGAACACGAACGGACTTTTGTATAATAAGTTTGCCTTGCTTGAAAGTTTTTAGCTAATCCAAAAACGAGAATAAACGCATCTTTATTACAGAATTTGGGACTATCTATAAATGTGAAGTATACCAATTTGTATTTAAAAAAAGCTTTCAAATTATAAGAAAGTGGGACTTGTATGAAGCAGGATTAATATTGAAATTTTAGTAATAGAATCGAATAAGCTTTTGCAATTTATATTTCATTTTGGTATTATAAAATTTTACATATGACCAATTATTTAAGGCTCGATAGCTAGCAGATTAATATCAAATAATTAAAAAGTGTAATTATCTTTGTTTTAACAATACAGTCTATTTGAAATAGTTAATAAAGACATTGTGTTAAAGAATTATATATTTATTTTTCAATGCTTCCTGGGGTATCTGGCGAATGCAACCAACCCCACACCTATTTCCAATATCCAGTTTTTATCGGGTGCTACAGTTGGGACAGAAGTGTTAAATCTGGCCTCACCAGGTCAATTATTGAGTAGTAATACTCCTTTTTCATATAATATATTGAATGATGCCACTGCGGTTAAATTAGTAATTGACAATGGAGATTTAAGCGAAGTAATATTACGAGGAATAAGCAGTAATGGAGCGTTAGGTAACGCATCTATTACACTTTCTCCCACAAGCGCTTCTGGTAGAGTAAGGTTAGATCATGGTTTTACAGGTACGGTAGGAATTAATAATCCGGGGACTGTTAATTCCAATATAATGACCTTGTTGTTTACAAATAATCTTCAAGTAACCGATGCAATTTTTAATCTTTCCAGCCTTAATACGGGAGGTATCACCTGGGAATATTCGGTTATTCAATTATTAGATGCCACCGGTAATCCATTTAGTGCAATTACAAGTCCCGGATGGACTCTTGGAGCAAATGGTCAATACAACGTCGGCCCGGGTGCAGGTTTTAGTGGGATGGCAGGTGTAGGAAACTATATTTCAGCATCTAAATTAACTGTGACCAATGTTGGTACGAATACTGTTGTTTCTGGTGTAAGTGGTCCAAATGACAATTTATCCTCTTTTGGGTATTCAACAGTTGGACTTCCCCCGGGCACTATAGTTGGTGGAATTCGTATAACAACTTATCTCGAAGATGTGAGAGGAATAAGCAATGGCAGTTCAAATTTTACTTCCAGCATTCTCGACTTTACAATCAGTGGAATATTATGTCCTACTATTGCGGCTGTTCCAACTTTAAGTGAATGGGGATTCATTATTTTTGTTATGATGCTCATTTCATCAAGTAGTATAAAGATGATGCACAGAAAGAGATTTCAGCAATTCAGTTCTTTGTAATAACTTTATTTAATTATTTTTTCAACTCCGGTAATTTGTATCAGAAATGCTTAAGCAGATATTAAATGATATCAAATACAATCCTATCTCTTTTGGGCAAATATTGCTAAGCATTACAACCTGTGGTTTTTTATTGTTATTATTTTGTAAGCTTGTTTTTGGTTATAAAGTTACGAATGCAGATATACCTTGTGGGTTTATTTCTTGCATTATTATTTCTATTACAATCCATCAGTACTTTCTTTCACAGAAGGGGAATCGTTAGACGCAGAAACCAAGCTGACATTCTATTAAATAAGTATAAAAATATTTCATTACACGAATAGAAAAAAGAGAATGTAAATTTTCTGACGTCTCGTGCCATCGAACCTTAGGTTTGAAGAACTAATTTCTATCGGGAATTGTTAAGTTAATCAGTGGTAAGTAAAAAATAAAAAAAACACATAATTGAATAAATTGTAGTAAATTTGACTAAATATATACC
>JABFRV010000017.1 GCA_013140975.1 Saprospiraceae bacterium | reverse complement strand
AGACATCATTTTCTCAACCAACCTTTTTTTTATTTCAGTATAGACTGAAATATTTACAAAAAATATCTCCTTTGAATAGGAGAAAAAGTTTTTGGTGGCTATTGCACAGGGGTCCACCTCTTCCCATTCCGAACAGAGAAGTTAAGCCCTGTTGCGCCGATGGTACTGGTTACAATCCGGGAGAGTAGGTCGCTGCCTTTTTTTTATAATTAAGCCTTGTTTTAAACAAGGCTTTTTTTTTGTACCAACTGGTTCAATTCTTTTGGAACTTCTTTCTTCAAGAAGACTTTATTTTATTTTCTTGACAGATTGAAAAGATTATGAGTAAACATAATCCAACAAACTTCTGATCTCTAATTTGGCTTTTTGAAATTTACTGTGAATTTTTTCGAACATTATTCTCCTGTCCTTTTCTCCTTCACCACTTATCTGAGTGGAATGTTTAACGGTGGTCTTTAACCAAGTTTTAATGTGATTTATCATACGCGTCTCCGAAGTCCTAATAAAGTTAGGAGTATCAATTGTTGAAAAAACTGTATCTCCTTGATCAGAAGTTACTAAAATTACTTCATTGGAATTTAATATTTCATTTATATAAACTTTGAGATTGGATTTATTCAATGCATCTTTAGTTTCAAATCTCTTTGTTCCCGTAGTACAAATTTTTTCAAGGTGATAAATAAATTCTTCTAATTCATCAAGTATTTCAATTGCAGCATTCTTGTTTTTAAATACTTTAAAGGGAATGAAATATTTAATCTGGTCAATGGTTATATCAATCATTCTAAAATTCCAAATTTCAACTCCTGAAAAATGATAATATGTATGCGCACATTTTTCCATCTCATCTACAAGTGACGGATCATTCAAATATTGAGAAAAATCTGAATTGTTCTCAATGCTATGAATTGACCATGATGAGAAGGATTATTTATTCACTGCCTCCAATGGAGGGGGGGGGCTACTATGGTAAAGAAATAGATACTCAAGAGTTACATAATGGAAGGGGTAATAGAAATTCAATTATTGTATGGAACGTGAAAAAAAACATGATTCTTAAAGAGTTTTCAGATTCGTTATATCTACCAGCATTTGATACTGTACACTATGAGATACTATATTAGAAAATTAATAATAGTCAATCAAGAACAATTAATATTGTAATGCAATGAGAATCACCCTAATATTAATGATAAGTATGATGATACTTATCTCCTGTTATGAAAATATTCCGGAACCATCGAATCGAATAAGATATGGTGACGGAAGCAGGACAAAGGTAGAGGGAATGGTTAAAGAATACGGAACTGGAAGACCAATTGTTCATGCACTGGTAATACTGGATGAAGGCATACAAACAGGTTTTTTCACAGGTAATATTAATTGGTATCCGGAGGATTCAGTGTATACGGATTCACTTGGACATTATGTTTTTGAATTCAAACACAAACCATACGTATCTGGAAGAGAAGAGTATTTCAGTTACCAATTACGGTGTGATTATCCTAATTATTTTGGCATTGCACCTAAGTTAGTAGCAACTTCCTGGTGGTTTAAAGATTTAGACCTGATCCTCGACCCCTACGCATGGATCAAAGTGCATATCAAGAATGTGAATCCGTATGATGAGCATGATTATATATTAACTTCCATTGAGGGTGGGGGGGGGATTATTTTGGAAAAGAAATTGATTTACTAGATATACATGTTAGAAGAAGTAATAGAAAAATTGGATTATTTTGGGTTGTATCAAAGAATAAAATAAAGACAGAATATAATGATTCACTTTACCTTCCAGCATTTGATACTGTACACTATGAGATACTATATTAATAATAATTAATAATATTTTATTCATGAACAATGATACCTATCGCTCAATCTCTCGTACTAATCTTCCTGCTATTGTCTTAAACTTCCTATCTGCTTTATAGGCTAGTTTACTAAGTTTTTTACTTTTTCTAAATCGTTGTTTCTTGCTTAATTTCTTAATTGTTGTTCTGTATCTTTGACGAAGTTCTAAATTATGCTTATCCGCTATGGCTTGGCATTTTTAGATAATCTTTTCATGTAATTTATCATCAGTAGGATATGTTATATTCTTTTCTTGAATAGTTGTATCAGCACTAAGAATTTGTCCATCACCATTCTTTCCATTAATCCGGATACTTTCCTTGAGTATTAATTCCATTCCTTGTGATCCTATTCAATTACGAATGTGTACTAACTCACTGGCTTCACAAGGAGCTTTGGTTGCAAAAAATTTCTCCCCACTAAAGTATTGATAATACATATTCTCACTCCACTGTTCAACTTCTGATTCATCACTAAGATTTCGAATATGTTTCAACATTAATAGTGAAACCATTAACCTAATTGGCTTTGCAGGTCTTCCAGTGTTCGTACTATATAGCTTTGTAAAGGATTCCTCAAAAATTTTCTATTGAATTTCCTTCAATATTATTACCAATGGATGCTTAAGGCTAATCTGGTTTTCAATTAGTATTCTAAAACTTATTGTATTCTCTTCTCTCCTTTTTGGTTGCATTTTTCTGCAAGATTTTAATCACAAAATATGTATTTCTTGCAACATATTATAGCATTATTTAATATTAATTCATTGAAAATTAATATTTTATTGTGTTTTTAAGGGCTAACTAAATAATTTATTTAACCGACATAGTCGTTATAACTATTTACTATTGACAAATAAAAATTATTCATAGAAACTAGTTGACCAGTCAACCAAATTATTACTTCTTTTTAACGAGAAAAAACTATTCGCAAAACTCTACATGTTAATTTGCGTGTATGAGTGGAATTTAGGATTCAATAATCAATTTAAAATTTTATTATGGCACAGATTTATTTTCAATAAAAAATAATCAACTTTAGATTTTAAAAAACAAGCGAGTTATTTGAATATTTATATTGGAATTAGTATTTTTCATTATATACTTTGATTCTTACATCTGTAAATACACCCTGGGTCAGCGCAAGTTCATTGGATAGTTTACCAAAAGATTTATGGCTTCTAAGAACCGCGCTAACTTCTCCTGAAGCAATTATTTCTTCATTTGATATTCGATTTAGTTTTGAAAAATGCAATTTTGCGTCAGACCATTGATTTTGTCTTCTATTTCCCAAAATTTGTGAATAAGCAAGATCACCTGAAGAAGTGCCTTCCAGTCTTATTTCTAAAGCAGAGCTATTATATTCGGTTTTTTTTTCATTGAAGCCAATGATACTTATCGTAAGTTGCCTGTCATCCGGCGCAGTGTTCGATTTAAAGGAAAAGATTGCAAATGGATTCTCATCAAACATTCCTGACATACCCTTACTGAAATAGAAATGTGAATCGAAATTTCCTTTGCCTTCCCATTTGGTACTATTAAGCTTGCAAGAAAAAGATCCGGAATTTTCTGTTTGTAATGAAGATGCTAACAATAATGAATTTATAATTTCTCGATTTTCATCTTTTAAAGAATCGGACTTACATGCAATTATCAAAATAAAGACGAAGTAAATGATGGGTAATAATTTCATGATGTCACATTTATTTTAGCATTGAATATTAATTACAGAATTAATATACTTTGTCAATTATTCAACAATAAACTTGTAAGGCGATTTATTGGATTTGTCAGTTTCAATTGCGAAGTAAATTCCAGGAATAAGACAAGATGTATCAATCTTATCAAAAGAACTTTTGATAATTTTTACAAAATGGACCTTGCCCATTAAGTCAACGATTTGCAAATTTCTTGTTTGCTCATGTGAATTATTATTGATAAATAATATTTGTTGATCTGAAGCATAACGTAGTACCAAATTTTTATCTTCAACTTGCTTCTTTAAAGGAGCTACTACAGGAGGACATTTGTCATAAGATAATTCAGAATATTTACTTGATAAACTAATAGGTTCCAGGTCAATAATATCATTTAAGCTGCTGTTCAAATCTTCGACTTCCGATAGATAACTATGAGTATAAATATAATTATCTATAAACCCTCTACAATAAATAATATCCCCATTTGTCTTGATATGGCGAATTTCTACATCAGAACCTAATAGTGGAGCGAGACCCAGATCTGCCCAAATATCAAGCCCATAGTAAAATGTACTTCCATTTGATTCTATTGCACCACCTTGTTGACCTAGATTTTCATTCACGACGTAATTTAAATAAGTATTTGTAACAGGGTTGAATTGAATATAAATTGGCTCATAAGTAACAAATTTGATATTGTAACCAACTATGCCTACATGCTCTCCGTCATTATCGGCAATGTCAATTTGTTTAGGAAAAATATTTTGTATATCTCCGGAAATAGGTTCACTAACAATTACTGCAACATAATCGTTTACGTTTCCATTAGCAGGATTAAAGGAAGCAACAAATAATTTTTCATCAACTGATCTACCGCAAACGTATATCAGTTTGCTATTAAAACTACTTCGTTTAACACATAATGGCTGATTATTTTTTATTTGCTTCACCCATTCTATGTTAGCGTTTTCGTCAATGACAGCTAGAAATCCACTCATATAGTCAGTACCGGAAACAGTAAAATAACCAAAACCTGTAATTGCAAATTTGTCATTTGTAATTTCACAAATATCTGTGGCTACACTAGTCATAGGATCTCCATTAGCATTGGATAAGCGCAGTACTTTTTGCCAAACAATTATTCCGTTTGCTGAAATTCTCGAAATTATTATTCTATAAATTGACTCATCAAAAGAATAGCTATTGTGAAAGAATATATAATCTCCATTATCCAAAGCTATACATTTACTGCCTGTGTAGTTGGTCCAGGAAATTGATTTGTAGGCCCAATCAACATTATTAGTGCTATTGCTAAAATGTCCCAAATAAGCTTTAAGTGGAGTATTTATTGTTATCGCAGAAAAAGCGAACCCTTCGTGCTTTCCTATTGACTCATCGTAATATCCGAGTGCCATAGTTCTTGGATCCATGCCTCCAGAAAGATCATCAATAACTAAAGTGTTTACATCTGGATCCAAATCGTTGTCACAGGTTGTAATCTGAATATCATAGTCAAATGTTCCGGGACTTGCAAGATGAGCAGTTGAACCGAATACGTAAACAGATGTGGAACTTTTTTCAATATCCTTTATTGACTGACCTTCGTTTTGGCGTAACACTGTACTTTGGGAATGCAAAACGTTAATAAGAGAAATTACGAATAAAAAAATGGATAAATTATATGTCTTTTTCATAACTGAATTTTATAAATTTTAAACTGTTTGACAGCACAAAATTGCTTTGAATATAGCAATGAAGAAATTGAATTGATTATTTGGCAGGAATACTTATTAATTAGAGGATTTTATACATATTGAACATGCTGACTTATTCCTGAAGAAATCGTTTTATTGAAGCTACTTTACTTTATACCGTTTGATCGTTATATCATTATCCAAGTAAGTCAGAAGTTTTATCTTAAATTATAACGGTAAGACAATATAAGGTAATACTAATTTATCAATAATATATAAGCAAATTGTAATGATTAAAAAGATGGGTTTATCCCCAACGAAGGCTATGAGAAACGAAGGTAAAGCAAAGCATCGGTTTATGAATTAGCAAATTATACTTTATAAATGGTCTACGTGACTTTATTTAAGAACTGATTACAACTTCCTAAACAAATCCATAAACTCTTCCTTTTTATTTCTGCTCACAGGAATATTAATTCCATCTTTCATAATAACGTAAGCGCCTTCTCCTTTAAAAATTTTCTCAATGTGATTAATATTTATCAGATGAGATTGGTGAACTCTAGCAAATTCCAGTCCATCCAAAATATCCTGGATTTCTTTAAGCGTTTTTGCTACCATTACTTTTTTACCGCTAATAAGGTGTATATGTGTATAATTACTTTCGCTTTCGCATCTAATAATGTCATCCGCTTGAAATATCTGGTAACTATCTCCTATAGGTAAAGTGATTCGCTGGGATTCTTTCCCATGATATTTTTCAAGAAAAATATTGAGTTTACTTTCGAGATTGCTGTCTGATTTTTTTTCTTCAATTTTCGAAACAGCAGCTTGTAATTCCATTGCGTCTATTGGTTTTAATAGATAATCCAAGGTCGAATATTTAAATGCTTTAATGGCAAACTGATCATAAGCAGTAGTAAAGATGACCTTATAATCTTGGGACTTAGTTTCCTGCAATACGTCAAATCCGTTTTTTTGTGGCATTTCTATATCCAGAAAAACCAAATCGGGATTATATTTTTTAATGGCATCTATTCCTTTTTGTCCTCCATTAGCGATAGCTACAATTTCGATATTGGGACAATATTCTTTTAATTGTATTTCTAATACTTCTAAGGCATTTTTTTCGTCATCAATAATTACAGCTTTAATCATGACATTGATGTTTTAATTGGTATTGTAATTGTAATTCTGGTTCCAGATGGTTTATTATCTTTGACTAAATCTTCAATAATAATTTTTGTTTCAATTTGGTGAATTCGGTTTAAAATGGCTATTCTGCTTCCTGTAATTTGCATCCCATAAGATTTCTTTTTTAATACCTGCTTACTTTTTAATTCAGTAGCTTTCGTTCTGCCAATGCCGTCATCCTCTATGACAACTTCTAATAAATCTTCTGACTTTAATAAAAATTTCAGATATAGATTGCCCGGCTCTTCTTTATGTAACAGCCCATGCCATATTGCATTCTCAACATAGGGTTGAACCAACATGGACGGAATTTCAGAAACCTCTGCATTTAATTTCGGATCAATTTCAAAATGACACACAAATGCCTGGTCAAAACGAAGACTTTCCATCTCAATGTATAATCGAAGTAATTCAAGCTCACTGCTAATCATAATATAATTTTGATCAGAATGATCAAGAATTAAACGCATTAACCTTGCAAACTTGGTAAGATATTGAGCTGCTGTGTGATGATCTTTTTTTAATATGTATTTCTGAACACTATTAAGCGAGTTAAAAATAAAATGTGGATTCATCTGGGCTCGCAAAGCCTTCATTTCTACATCTCCAATCTTTTTTTGAAATTCTTGTTTTTGTTTTTCTTCTTGTTTAATATTCTGTATTCGGAATCGCAAGAAAAAAATTACAATTCCTCCAAGAAATGTTAGGAATAAGGAGCGAAACCACCAGGTATTCCAGAAGGGTGGTGTTATAATAAATGGGAACTTTGTTATAGAAGAGGATTCGATGCCTGAGTTGTTAATGGCTTTAAGATGTAAAACATATTTACTTGGTTTCAATCCTGAAAAACTAATGTAATTCCGATTATGGGGTTCACTCCATTCTTTATCATTTCCTTCAAGCAGATAGGTATATTTTACCTGATTGCTATTTGACATATTAAGGCTTGAAAATTCGAAAGACAGAAAATTTTTTGAGTATTCTATATGGTAAGGTTCATTGCTAAAAATATCCTGGAGACTAATTTCTTTGTCTTCGATTTTGAAAGAACTAATTTGAACCGGCTGAATGTAATTGTTGAATTTATAGGAATTAAGGTCTAAAATATTTAAAACACCAATATCAAATTGGCATAATTTTCGGTCATCCGTAATTATAAATTCATAAATTATATCTGAAAATCCATGCTGTTGACCTAAAATGGTTAATACTTTTTTCATTCTTGGATCGAAGCGGATCAAACCTTTTCCACTGGCTATCCATAATTTATCCGTTCCCGGTTCCTTTTTTATTTGATATAAGTATCCATCATTCAGTCCGACTTTTGAATCCTGATTATAATTTTTAACAACCGGTTTTAAATCTTCAAAATAAAATTCATAAAGACCGTTTAATGAAACGATCCAATAGTGGCCATACACATCCTCCTCCAAAGAATATGCCTGGTTTAAATTTGAAAATTCAGGATAGGAAGAATAATTCGTCCATCGATTCAGCTTTGAATCATAACTATACAATCCTGGATTCGAAGTAAACCAAAGTATGCCTTTCGAATCTTTTAAGCAGGGAATTAAGGTGTTATCTTTATTGTTTACATTTGAAGTGTCAATCTCAGACTTAATTATTTTCGAAAGCTTGAAATTATTAAGGTCCAGTGTGTAACAACCGCCACTTCGATATCCAAAATAAACCTTATTATTATCGTCTACTACATTATTGACAAAGCGGTCAGCAAATTTATCTTTTATATTTAAGGTAGATACAGGAACTAATTTTTTTTCATGAATTAGGTACCTGAATAAATTTTTATCATCTATCGCATAAACTATTCCTTTATTACTTTTAAACAAATTTTTTATGGCATTATTGCCAGCTTCAAGTGGATTGGCTATTAAACATGATTCACCACTATTTCGATCAATATTGAATAAACCAGAACCAGGATTGCCTATAAGGAGTTCTTTCGTCCAAGGAACTTCTAGTATTCCTGAAGGCTCAAATGAACCTCCTGTTTTAAGTACTAATGGTAACGAATAAATTTGTTGATTATCCCGGGAAAGCATGGACAAACCATTATAGCTGCAGATCCAAATGTTTTGTTGTCTGTCAATGAATAAATTGCAAATCTTACTGGATTTTAGTGAATACTCCGAATTAATTTCCGGTTTAAATATTTTTAAATCTTTTTGAGTAAGATCAATCGCAAATAAGGGGTATGATCCTATCCAAATTTTATCATCCGGCCCTTTGGCCAAACACAGAAGGTGGTTTTTATAGAGCGTCTCATTATTAAAAAAGTATTTGTCAAGTGTATTCGTTTCCGGATTAAATGCCAGTATGCCTTTTTCATAAGTAGTCAATAGAATTTTGTTGAGCGATTTATCATAATAAGCATTACTAATTTGATTTCCAGGAAATGGATAATGCTTGAATTTATAATTATCGGGATTAAAGTGAATTAAACCATGTGAGTGTACACTGTAGTAGTTTCCATTGGATGTTTCAAAAACTCGCCATGTAGCACTTGAAAGTTTGTTCGGTATAATTTTCTTGAAATGAGTAAAGCTTGAATCTTTTGGATTAAATTTGAAAAATGCATTATTCATAGTACTGACCCAAATCTGATTCTTAGAGTCGGTAGAAAAATGTAGAATATTGGAATTTTTAACATCCAATACTTCTTTAATATTCTCATCCGGAGACCAGAATGTATTCAGTTGTGGATTATACCATTGAAGATCATTGAGGCTGCCAAGCCACAAGTTACCTGCTTGATCGCAAAATACAGCTTGGAGTACATTTGCAATGGTTCGACCAGGCTTATTAATAGTGCTTTTGAAATATTTAAAATTATGTCCATCATAACGATATAACCCCGAAACTGTGCCAAACCACATATAACCCATAGAATCCTGAGTAGCACAATACACATATTTTTCAGGCATGCCGTCTTTTATGCCAAAATTCATAAAACGGAAATTTCTTTCGGGCTGAGCAATTAGACTCGTTACCATCAAGGATATTACAAGGGTAAATTCTATTATGGATTTTGACATTCTAATTGGAGAATAATAGCAAACGAAGATATGTGATAATTATAAAATCTTCAAGGCATTGAAAGTAAAATGCAGATTTACTGAGTAATCGGCAGTTTTCCTGATTATTAGGTGTTGTTTCGTGTATTAAAATCGCCATTTATTTTAAGTATTGCGTCAATCAACAAATGTCTAATATTACATTATTACACTATGTTAAAAAGTTAATCTCCGGACACTACTTATACTGAAATTTTGCCCCAATTCATAACTCACAACTCATAATTCATAATTACCTTCGCGCTATGTCTACAGCACGCTCCGTTGCCTTTCATACTTTGGGTTGCAAACTCAATTATTCCGAAACTTCTACTATAAGTACAAGTTTTAAAAATGCAGGTTATGAAGAAGTGGATTTTGATCAACCCGCTGATTTTTATATCATAAATACTTGCTCAGTTACAGATCAGGCGGATAAAAAGTGTCGAAAGGTTATTCGTTCCGCGAAAAAAAATAATCCTGACTCTAAAATTGTTGTTATTGGCTGTTATGCACAACTTAAACCGAAAGAAATATCTGAAATTCCAGGAGTAAATCTTGTATTGGGTGCAGCAGAAAAATTTAATGTGCTGGAGCACCTTCAAGAAATCGATCTTCAGAATCCACATTCTCGTGTATTTAATTCTGAAATAAAAGATGTTGCAATTTTTAATCCTTCATATTCGCAAGAAGGAAGAACAAGGGCATTTCTTAAAGTGCAGGATGGATGTGACTATAAATGTAGCTTTTGTACAATTCCATTGGCAAGAGGAAGATCAAGATCTGGAACCATTCCTCAAATTATTTCACTTGCAAATGAATTAGTAGAGAAAGGTATAAAGGAAGTAGTACTAACCGGAGTTAATATTGGAGACTTTGGAAATGGCACTGAAGTAATTGAAGGAACTAAAGTTAAGAAGGAGGAATTGTTCATTGATCTCATTAAAGCATTAGAACTAAATACGAATGTTGCTCGATATCGGATTTCGTCTATTGAACCCAATCTTTGTACAGAAGAAATAATTCAATTTGTGGCAGAATCGAAGAGATTTATGCCACATTTTCATATGCCACTTCAATCTGGTGATAATGAAATATTAGCACTTATGAAGAGGAGGTATAAAAGTGAATTGTATAGTGAACGTGTTTCGGCAATTAAAAGATTAATTCCGCATGCATGTATTGGAGTTGATGTCATAGTTGGATTCCCGGGAGAAACTGACATGCATTTTAATAACACGTTTCAGTTTTTAGAAGATTTAAATGTGGATTATTTTCATGTTTTCTCATATTCTGAAAGATCCAATACTCCGGCTGCATCAATGGCAGGATCAGTACCAGTAAATATAAGAAGTAAAAGAAGCGAAGCTTTAAGAATCCTTTCCATCAAGAAGAAATTGGCTTTCTATAATCGCTTCTTAAACACAAATCAAAATCTACTTCTCGAAAATAAAGAAATTGACGGGACTTATTCAGGTTTTACTGAGAATTACATTCGGGTCGTTCTTGAATCTGCTGATTCTACGATGCTTAATCAAGTTCAGAAAATTTCATTATCTAAGATTTATTCTAATGGAGATGTTCTAGGATCTTTAGTTTAAGATTATTTCTTTAATACGTATTATTTCAACACCATTGCACTGAGAAAAAGCAATAGTATGAGCATCTAAAAGTCTTATTAGTTTTATGTGATAGCAACTTGCATATCAGGTGAACCTTTTATTTTAGCATAAAATGATGATGAAAAAAAAGAAGTTTGTTCAAAATAAAAGAAGGCTCAATGAGAATCAAGCCTTCTTTTATTTGAATTCTGTTTGTTTTTAGAATTTGTAAGTGAATCCAATTGCTGTATTAACCACTGATCTTTTGGTAAGAACATTTACAATTGGTTCATCTGTAAGGTCAGTAAATCCATGCATATAGTCAATTCCTAAATTAAAGTCCAGCTTATCTGATAATTTGGCTTTTAAGCCGCCTCCAATTAATCCGGATATTTCTGCTTGCCTGAAATTGTTATTGCGCATATTAATGTCATACGTTCCTAAATTAAAATCAAGTAATAATTTCGCTCTTAATCTAAGATCCGCATCCATCGCATAAGAGAATTGAGGGCCTGCATGAATATAAAACTTTGCATAGTCGTTTCCAAAATTAACGTTCATTAAAAGAGGAATTTCAATGAAGTGCATTTGTGTTGTAGCTGTCACACTTACCGGCACATCAATTCCATAAATTGAAAAATCTGTACCTTGTTTTATAGAGAATCCGGTAAGATTATAATATATACCTGATTCAAGGTTAAAAGCAGGATTTAACTTATATTGATAGTTAAGGCCAGCTCTTACTCCAGTGAAATTTTGAGATTGCTTGAGAATGTCTGCATCCCCTTCTATTCTCATTTTACTAAAACTCGGTCCAATATGGACTCCTATTGAAGATTGAGCAGTCATTACATTTGTAAGGCAACTTAAAGCATAGATAACTAAAACAAGTTTTTTCATAACATTTGATTTTTATATTATTTCAGACTTGTTGAAAATTAATTCGCTTAATAAGAAAAGCTTTATGAAAACATATGGTTATGTTAATTATTTTATCGGTAGAATACAATTCGAATTCTTATACAGAAGAATTTTATTGGTTATAACTAAATCTTCAATTGGAACCTTACTGAAATAAAGAGAAAGTTGTTACTAGATTTCTATCCTTTTTTTTTGCGATATTTAACTGATGTAAATCTAAGCAAGGGTATTTCAGAAAAAGAAAAAGTCCTCCCGACATTGTCGAGAGGACTTTCCTAATCCCTGCGGGAACTAATCCCATTTAAAACGAAGCCAAACCTTTAAACCAAATTATTAAACTTTATCCCATTCTCTATAATACAAAACGAGCAATTAAGTAAAATGATCTAATCAAATGTGTTAAAAAATAATTAAAATACGAATGGCTTAATCGAAGAGTAGTATTCTGAAAAATTAAAGTATTTAATTATCAGCGTAAATTCAAAATAATATATTTATAAATAGAAATTAATATCTTACTATAAAAATATTATTTGGTAATTTAATGCAAATTAACAATTTAGAATTTTAGATGCTTAATAGTTGCTGCGTTATTGTCTAGCTTTTTAAGAGATTCAATGCCAATTTTTAAGTGTTCATGGAGGTATTCATGTGTTACTTTTTTGTCACTTTCTTCCGTTTTAACTCCTTCGGGAACCATTGGCATGTCTGAAACTAAAAGAAGGGCTCCTGCGGGGATTCTATTTTTAAATGCTGCAATGAAAATAGTTGCGGTTTCCATATCAATTGCCATGGCTCTAAGTTCAGTGAGATATTTTTTGAAATCTTTACGATGTTCCCACACTCTCTTGTTAGTAGTATAAACCGTTCCGGTCCAATAGTCACGTTGATGTTCTCTGATTGTAGTCGATATTGCTTTTTGTAAGGCGAATGCCGGGAGTGCTGGCACTTCAGGAGGTAGATAATCATTACTGGTACCTTCGCCTCTAATGGCAGCGATAGGAAGAATTAAATCACCGACTTTATTTTTACTCGTTTTTAATCCTCCACACTTACCTAGAAAAAGAATCGCTTTTGGTTTAATAGAAGTAAGAAGATCTACGATTGTTCCTGCATTAGGACTTCCCATGCCAAAATTGATAATTGTAATGTTATCAAAGGTTGCATTCATCATTGCCTTGTCTTTGCCAAGAATTTTAACTTTAAACCATTTTGAAAATAGTTCGACGTATAGATTAAAATTTACCAGAATAATATACTCTCCAAAATTATTGAGAGATTGACCGGTATATCTCGGCAACCAATTGCTTACAATTTCCTCTTTGGTTTTCATATAATTTTTTTTATTGGACTTCGTCACCTCGTAGCTTTCTAAATCTTAATCTTGATTCTACAGCCAAAGTACTTCCACTGAATTCAATAAAAAGTTTTTCATATAGCTCTTTTGCTTTTTCTTTATTTTCCAATTGATAATCATAAATCTGTGCCATTTCATACAAAGCATTATCAGCTCTTATTCCGTCTTTATAATTATTTATTATGAATGAATACTTTGCTATTGCAGAGTCTCTCATTTGAAGGTAGTTGTAAATTTTTGCCTGCAAATAATACACATCATCTTCAAGACTATTTTTTGGATAATCAATCAGAATTGAATCGAGCCTGACAAGTGCCTGTTGAAATTGATTTTGAAAAATTAATAATTCTGTTTTCGAATATTCAGTCAATGCAAGTCCTAATGTATCTTGATTTAGATTGTCAAGAATAAAAACAGACATGTCAATTGCATCATTACTAATTAATCGGGAAGTCGCTTGTTTTAATATATCAAATTGTTCTTGTGCCCAATTGAAATCTCCTGCGAAATAGGATAGTTTTGCGTTTTTAAATCTTGCTAATTCTCCCGTTTCATCTTCTAAAAAATCTTTATCAACCTGAGAATATAAAAGACTCGCTTCCCATCTCTCGCCAGTAATAAGATAGTAATCACCCAAATCCAATTTGGCTCTGGCTTTTGTATTTAAATCAAGGACAGGATTTTTAATTACTTCTAAAAGAATCTCGATGGCTTTAGATACATTATTTAAATACCTTGCTTCTAATTCC
This sequence comes from Saprospiraceae bacterium, assembly GCA_013140975.1. Classification (GTDB taxonomy): domain Bacteria; phylum Bacteroidota; class Bacteroidia; order Chitinophagales; family Saprospiraceae; genus Vicinibacter. The sequence continues at coordinate 10,041 of JABFRV010000017.1, read as the reverse complement.
GCATATTCAATAAGAATACTTGCACCTAATTTATTTTGGCTATATTCTTTTCTAAAATTATCATAGTCTGTTTCAAGTGAGATTAAATCTGCAGAAGTATATTGATTATTTTCAACAATTATTTTTCTTCTACAGATTAAAGTTTGTCTGGTTGCTTCCATAAAATAGGGGCCGGAAGGTCCCAAACTTTTAATATACTGATATCCATCTATTGCAGTTTTGTAATCTCTTTCATTCGTAGCTATATTCGCTATATTCATAACTCGAGATCCTCCTTCGTTCATTCTTCTGTCCATCGATTTGGATTGACGAAGTGCATTCGGGTAATCTTTGTTTTGAATATAACTCCATTGTAGCAATTCTACCAGACTTGGTTCATCCGGTTTTTCCTCAAGTTTTTCAAATATCATGCTTTGAAAATTTGCAATTTTATCTTTCGGTAAATAAACTTGCAATAAGTTTTGAATGCTTAATTGATTTACACTTCCATCTTCTAAAGCCAACATATAATATGAAAGCATTTTATCTACATCCCCTTTCTTTCTGTATAAGTCTGCTAATTGATAGTTGAAATGCGCAATTCCTTTTAAAATTCTTTCTGCTTTTTCATAAGTCTTAATTGCATCATCAAGCCGATTTCCATCAATTAATGCAGATACAAGATTATGTACTACAATTACGTCTGCCGGAAGTTTTTCAATTGCGAGTTGATATTGCTTTTCAGCCTTTTCATTTTGGCCAATTTTGGCAAGTAAATTGGCATAGATTACCAGAAGATTACAATCTTTGGGTCGGTTCTGAATTTCTTTCTTAATTAATGATTCTGCGTCATCAAATCGATCTAAAGCTTTAAGGCAATTTAAATAATTTTTGAAGTAGTAATCGTTTGATGGATTTTTCTGATAAAGTTGTTGAAAAAGAGTTAAGGCTTTCTCGAATTCCCCATCATTATAGTATTGATTCGCTAACCGTGGATCCTGAGCATATACAGTCAGATGGCAAAGCATTAAAAACACAAAAATTCTAAGATTCATAGACTATTAACTTATTTTAATCAACTTTAGTTTATACTTGAAGAAAATATGTAAAGTTACCACGTTCCTTCAAATTCGACAGGTAAGGTATATTGAAACCGAACAGCATTATTACCTTGAATCCCAGGGTGCCAGAATAATTTCATACTGTTAATAAGTTCGAGGACACGACGAGCTTCTGAGCCACAGCCATCTCCGATATCTTTAACAATACTAATATTACTTATTGAGCCGTTTTTTTCAACTATAAATTGGATTAATACGGTTCCTGTTGTTTTATTTTTTAAGGCTTGAGAAGGGTATTTAATATTCCCTTTTAGGAATGATAACAGCTTTCCATCAGAACATTTTTTCTTTTCTTTATAACTTATATTTTCATCATTGCATCCTGCAAATAGAGGCCATTGCGAAGCTCTTCTAAAAACATTATTGGAAAGACTGTCTCCTGATGAAGAAGTTGATCCATCCTCTTTACCGGATTGGGAGGTATCAGAATTTTTTACGGTTTCTCCATCACTATTCGAGTTATTGTCATCTTTTTTCTTGGAATCCTCTAGCGGTTTATTATCCTTTGTGACTTTTGGATTTATAATTTCATTTGAAGGCTTTGCAGTTGCCTTTTTATCTGTTTGACTTATAGTTTTAATTTGAGGTGTGGAAATTTCTTTACCGGAATTACCGGCCGGAGGTTCAGATAAATGAACGTCTGTAATTTCATACACTTCAGAATCAGGTGTTTTTTTATTATTATTGATCAACTTAAGTATATAAGGACTTAGTAAGATGAGAACGAAAACAAGTATTGAATACAGATAAGCCCAGGCAATCGTTTTACTATATAATTTTCGTAATTCATAAGCGCCATAATTTTTGTTTCTATTCGTAAATACAAGATCATTCCAGGATCTGTCTCTAACAATTGGAGAATAAAAATTGGAAGATTGAAAATTAAAAATGCTCATACAGGATAAAATACCTACAGTATTTGCCAATTGATCAAACCAGTCTAGAACCCTCCCATTGGCAAGTTTATATTGAAGGAACTCAAGTATAAAGCCTAATGTGAATAAACCTAAAGATACAGATATTATGGAGCGTATTGAATTAGCCTCATCTACGTATTTAGAAAAGCAAAACATTGCTGCACCATAAAAAACCAAATGACCCAATTTATCCCATTGAAAGAGATGACTTAAGTGTAATTGTTTCAGCGCTGTTAGTGAACTTAAGGACAGAAAAATAATAGTTAGGACTATAAAGAGTCCCAAGAATAACCAAAATTTTTTGTGCAATTTCAAGATATCGTAGTTACCGTACAACGATTATTATACTGCACAGATTGTAAAGAAAGTGATTGTGATTCCGGAAGATAAGCTTGTAATTAGCTCACCAAATCAGAATAAGCTTTGTGATCCAATAGATCGCTTACCTGGCTATCATCAGAAAGCTCAATTTTTACAATCCAACCTTCTCCGTAAGGATCAGTATTAACCAAAGTTGGATTGTTTCCTTCTCTCTCATTAAGAGCAGGATTTAATTCCAATACTTTGGCGGTGACAGGCATAAACAGATCGCTGGTAGTTTTTACCGCTTCAATGGTTCCAAAGATATCATCACGATTTACATTGTCACCGACAGTATCGACTTCAACGTAAACAATATCTCCTAATTCGGATTGTGCAAAATCTGTAATTCCAACATAAGCAATATTGCCTTCAATGCGGATCCATTCATGTTCTTTTGTATAAAGAAGATTTTCAGGAAAATTCATTTTTTGATAAATTTTGTTAAATAACAGACTGCAAGATAAATTCTTTTAGTTCTTCCGTGGTAATGGATTTTGGTCTTTCCAATGGAAGGCCATAAGCTCTATCCCAACAGAGTTGAGCAAGTACTCCCATAGCTCTTGAAACACCAAATAAAACTGTATAAAAATTGTGTTCTTTAATCCCGAAATATTCTAATAAGGCTCCGGAATGTGCATCCACATTTGGCCAAGGGTTTTTAACTTTTCCAAGGTCTTCTAAAATTGGAGGTACGACTTCAAAAACATTCCAGACTATATTCACGAGAGGGTCATTTGCGCAATGAACCTTTGCAAACTCCTTTTGGGCCAGAAATCGTGGATCTGGTGCGCGAAGAACCGCGTGACCATATCCCGGAACTATTTTTCCTTCTGAAATGGTTTTCTTAACATAATCCTTGATCTGATCTTTGGATGGATTATTTGTTCCAATTCCTTCAATCATCTCATATATCCAATCCATAACTTCTTGATTGGCCAATCCATGAAGTGGGCCTGCCAGTGCATTTATCCCGCCAGCTAATGAAAGATATGCATCACTTAGTGTTGAGCCAATTAGGTGAACTGTATGTGCTGAAGCATTTCCACCTTCATGATCTGCATGAATAGTAAGGTATAATCTCATTAGATCCTTAAATTCTGCAGAATTATTACCCATCATATGCGCAAAATTGGCACTCCAGTCAAGTGTTGGATCCGAAGCAATATGTTGATTATTATGAAAGCATTTTCGATAAATATAAGCTGCTATTCTTGGTAACCTTGCAATTAAATTAACGGTATCCTCATACATGTATTCCCAATATTGAGACTTAGGAATTCCTTCATCATATTTTTTAGCAAAAATACTTGTTGATTGGAGCGCCATAATTCCAATCGTAAATTGAGTCATAGGATGAACCGAATTACCAATAGAATCAAGAACTGTAAAAACATGCGGTGGAACTTCTGAACGATTTGCCCAATCTTTAGAGACCCATTTTAATTGTTCTTCTGTTGGGATATCTCCGGTGAGCATTAACCAAAATAAACCTTCAGGTAAAGGTTCCTTAGCACCATTAATTAGTGGAAGTTTCTCTTTCAATTCAGGAATATTATAACCTCTGAATCGAATGCCTTCTATGGCGTCCAAAGAAGATGTTTCCCAAAGCATAAGCTTTATGCCTCTCATGCCTCCGTGCAACTGCTCAATTTTAACCTGGTCGATAACCATATTGCCATTGGCTTTGAGCAAGTCTTTAAGTTCTTCGGTCTTCGCTGCAAACTTTGCTTTGAATGCGGATTTCAAGATGTCCATTGATTGACGAAAATATTTAAATTTGGATTTTTACAAAAGCCTGCAAAACTATCATTTTAAACCTGAAAGTATTTACGATTTATTACATTAACAAGACGTTATCAGCTTTTGTTTGGCATTTAATAGAACATTAATTTTTTCTTAAGATTATAATAGTTTAGGAGGAACAATTCTTGACAAATTATTAAGTATTTCATTATGGAAAAAACTCATATGAGGATGCAATTGTTTCTACCTTTGTAATCGATTTCCATTTAAATCAAATTCGAAATGAACATATCAGGAAAGATATCAGATCCTATGATTTTGAAATCACAGGGAATTGAAGAAAAGACATCCGTCTTAGCCAATTTATCATCTGAAGAACTAACACAAATCAGCATAGATAAAGGTTTGGTTAAAATAAGCGACAAAGGTGCATTGTGTATCTATACAGGCGAATTTACAGGAAGGTCGCCTGATGATAAGTTTACAGTTAAAGATTCTATTACAGAAAAACAGGTTGACTGGAATAAATTTAATCAACCATTCGATAAGAATGATTTTAATTCCCTTTGGATAAAAGTATGCCAATACCTGAACAGTAAAGAAGCAATATATGTGCAAGATAATTATGCGTGCGCAGATCCTAAATATAGAATTGGAGTGCGGGTCATTGCCGAAATTCCATGGTCAGCTCAGTTTGCATCTAATATGTTCATCACACCATCAAAGAATGAAATAGATAATTTTAAGGCTGATTGGGTTATTTATAATGCTCCAGGATTCAGAGCAACAGTTACAGATGACAACACAAGGCAGCATAATTTTAGCATAATTGACTTTGAATCAAAAAGAATTTTAATTGGAGGCTCTGCTTATACTGGCGAAATTAAAAAATCGATATTTACAATACTTAATTTTGAATTGCCCGTAAATCATTCTGTACTTCCAATGCATTGTTCTGCCAATGTTGGGAAAGAAGGAGATACCAGTATTTTCTTTGGACTTAGTGGAACAGGGAAAACGAGTTTGTCAGCTGATCCTGAAAGATTTCTTATAGGTGATGATGAGCATGGATGGAGCGATGATGGTGTATTTAATTTTGAAGGAGGTTGTTATGCGAAATGTATCGATCTTACAGAAGAAAAAGAACCAGATATTTTTAATGCTATAAAGCCTGGCGCTATACTTGAAAATATTATTTTCTATCCCGGAACGAACAAACCAAATTTTGAAGATAAAAGTATTACGGAAAATACACGAGTTTCTTATCCACTAAGTAACATTGCGAATATTAGAGTTCCTTCATCAGGACCTTCACCGAAAAATATTTTCTTTTTAACCTGCGATGCTTATGGCATTCTTCCTCCAATTAGCAAATTAGATGATGCACAAGCGATGTATCACTTTATTTCAGGATATACAGCCAAAGTAGCAGGAACAGAAGCCGGAGTAACAGAACCAAAAGCGACATTTTCAGCTTGCTTTGGAGCTCCTTTTCTACCCTTACATCCTACTAGATATGCTGAACTGCTTGGTCAAAAAATCAATCAATTTAAACCCAATATTTGGCTGGTGAATACCGGTTGGACAGGAGGTCCATATGGAGTTGGAAATAGAATTAAAATATCATATACAAGAGCTATTTTATCAGCTGCACTTTCTGGAGAATTAAACCACTGTGAATATGATACACATGAAGTTTTTGGTTTAAAATTCCCAAAGGGTTGTAGCAATGTTCCGGATTTTCTTTTAAATCCTAGAAATACCTGGGAAGACAAATCAGAATATGATAAAAAAGCGAAGGAATTGGCGGCTCGATTCATTGAAAATTTTAAGAAATATCAAGATAAGGCTTCCGAAAAAATTAAGGCAGCAGCACCAATAGCACGATTCTAAAATTGTCAAGGTTTATAGTCGGAACTTATTGTAAAAGAATTAGTTTTACTTATTGATTAAATGTAATATATCCTTTTTTAAGAAAAATTAAATTTTGTATTGGATTAATATTGTACATTTGAGTCAAGTATGTTTGCCTTGAAATAGCAAGCATAGTTGTGTTTTTATTCATATTTATTCTGAAGACGAAGCATCTCCAAAATAAAATATGTTAGAAAAAAGAGTCATTTAGTAATAAGTGACTAAACATTTTTGAAATAACCAAACTCAGTATATGAAAAGATTATCTTATCTATTCTTAATCTTCACACTTTCTTGTGTGACAAGTGTTTTTGCCCAATCAAGTTTGCCAGCACTTAGAAATAATCAGGAATCTAAACAATTGATTCAGGATGCAGTAAACGAATTATATAAAGTATACAAAACAAATCCAACTCTTGAGTTAGAAAAGAAGATTGTACTCTTTAATAAAGCTGTTGAAATTCTTGAAGAACCAACTGTAAAGCCGGCTTCGACTGAATATGCACTAAATTCTGCCTTCTTATTTTTTGAGGTAAATTACAATTTTGTCAGAACGGATTCTGAAGCTTTAAAGAGACTAAATCAAAAACAATGGTCAACTTATTTTAATGACCTTGTTGAACTCGTTAAGCTATAAGATTCCTAAATTCTTTAACCAAGACATTCAAAACTCATGAAGCAAATAGTAAACTCAATTATTAAAATTAGTACATTACTAATTTTATCAATTTCAATAAGCGTTGCACAAACTTTCCCCGGCAATACAATAAATACAGCTGGGAATAGTACAATTCCTTCTGTTGGAACAGGAGGATGTGCAGCTGCTCCTCAGACCACTGGAGGTACAATTTTTCAATGTAATGTTGCAGGTCTTGTCAATACCCAATGTCTAAGACTTTCCAGAATACAGGTTAATTTTACACATACATTTACAGCTGATATTGATATGTATTTAGTCAGTCCTACAGGTCAGATCTTGGAATTAAGTACAGATAATGGAGGAGCTGGTGATAATTATATTAATACTATTTTTTGTGATACAGCATTAAGTAATATTACAGCTGGTGTAGCTCCTTTTACAGGTTTATTTCGTCCGGAAGGGACTCTTACAGCTTCTATCTGTGGAACTACTATTACACCAACAGTTCCAAATATTACAAGCTTTACGACATCAAATGGTACCTGGCAATTGGTAATAAAAGATGATATTGGTGCAGACATTGGAACAATGTCTGCGTGGTCATTGACTTTTGAAGCGATTGCAGATATTGAAACTAACAATAACCCAAATATACTTCCGCTTGCTCCCGGAACTTGTGTTCCTGCAGGGGGAATTGCTTGTATTTCTCCAGTTGGAACAGTTTGCCCTGTTCCGACAGCACCAATTTCAATACGATATGCATTAAATAACAGACCTGCAACTTTGCAAGGTTATACTGTATGTGGAACATCAGGTGTATCATTGCCTGCCGCTGGAGAATATAGAATATATTGGATAAGTATTGTAGGTTGTGTTACAGATACAGCCTCTTCTTTAGTAACTGTTCAAGATCTTGAACCTCCAACTTTTAATCCATCTTGTCCAAAAGGAAATTTAGTAAGCCTAAATGCTGGTCCTGGAGAGTGTGAAGTAAGTTGGGATGCTCCGCAATTTATGGCTATGGATAATTGCCCTGCTTCCTCATTTGGAGGAGCAAATTCCAGATCGGTAGGTTGTAACTTAGGAGCCAATAACTTTTTAACATCTGTTGGTAATAATAATGGTTTAATGTTTGACATAATGAATACTTCTAGTCGAGCATTGGCTGTAACAGCAGTCTGGATGAGCCCTCAAACTGCAAATGGTAATGTTTATAGAGTCTATGCTACTACCGCTGCAGGATCATTTCTACCAAATGTTAATAACCCAAGTGCCTGGACTTTGATTTCTGGAGACTCAACACGAGTTGGACAGACAGCTTTTCCTCCCAATCCAGCAAGATTTCTTGAAAGAATGGGGATGGCAACTGCGACCATCACATCCAGGGTAAGTTGTACAGGAATGCAAATTTTTGATACTGCGGTTACTCCAAAGTTGATCTTACAACCAGGAGAAACTAAAGGAATGGCGCTTTACGGTATGAACGGAGCTTCATTTTATTATGTAAATGGAATAGCACCATGTAATAATACGCCACAAGGTGATGCCAATCTTAAAATGGTTTTAAATAGCGGTAGAATTCAATTCAACGCAGCAGCTAATGGAGTTTTTGCACCACAAGGATTTTTCTCTATCAGAATGTTTAATGGAGATTTGGAATATGTATTTGGACAAAACATGATTATTCCTGAACAATATTGTGGTCAACCTTATGCTCCGGGATGTTTCTTCCCAATTGGTTGTACTAGATTATGCTACAGAGCTACAGATGCTGCAGGAAACGTTGCCACCTGTGAGTTTAATGTTTGTGTTAATGCGTTCCCTAATCCAATAAATTCTTTGGCTTGTCATGATGATGTTCAGCTTAGCTTAGATGATCAGTGTCAGATTACTCTTGATCCTGATATGTTCTTATCAGGCGGTCCATACAAGTGTTATAATGCTTATAGAGTTCAAGCTAGATTATGGCAGACTACAGGAACTGGAGGACTTATAGATCGTAACTTAACTTTATCTGGTGTTCAGTTAAATGGAAATGATATTGGAAGAGATTTTAGAATTACAGTGATTGATACTGCTACAGGAAACAGCTGTTGGTCTCATGCTACAGTTGAAGATAAATTTGCACCAAGTCTAACATGTCCACCAAATATTACAGTTTCGTGTGCAGCTGGTATATCTCCAGCAGTAACTGGAGTTCCAATCGTTGTTGAAAACTGTGGTGGTGTTAGCTTAACTTTCAGGGACGATGCGTCTAAAGGGAACTGTGCTTTAGGATATTCCTGGAGAATGGTTAGAACTTGGACTGCGGTAGATGGTTCTGGAAACAGAGCAACATGTACACAATTAATTACAGTTGGAATTGGAGATATCTTTGATGTTACAGTTCCAAGAAATTATGACAATCTTGACGCTCCAATGTTAAATTGTAACGAGAAGATTGACAGAAATAAGGATGTTAGTCCGCATATGGCAGACTTCCCAGAGTGCGTTGATGGTTATTTACTTGATTCAGCATTCTGGAGAGCAAATCCAAATGCACCGAATATTTATCCTAACAGAAGATTACCAAGAGTATTAGGATGGAATTGTATCGAGGATCCAGCGGATCCTAAATTCAGGCATCCAGCACCAGAAAGCTTTTTCTACCCACCACATAGACAGTGGTCACCTCAGAACCCATTATGTTGGGGTCCTGACAGACATATTATGTGGCAAGGAACAGGAAGACCTGGTGGAGTTGATTGCTTTAACTTCTCAGTAACTTGTGAAGACATAGTATTTAATTTAGCAACTCCAGGCTGCGATGCAGGTCCTGTGGGATGTTATAAGTTATTACGTAAGTGGACTGTTTTGGACTGGTGTACTGGAACTTTAGGAGGACATAACCAAATTATAAAAGTTGGCGATATTGAAGGACCACAAGTTCTTTATCCGGATTCTGCAAGAATCAATATGGAATCATATTCTTGCAGTGGTAGATGGGAAGTTCCACCGGCCTGGTTAATTGACAATTGTTCTAATGAAATTCATTATTCAGTTGAAGTTCAACAAGGAACTATCCTTGGAAATGAAACTTCAGGATATGTTGTAATAAACATGCCAGAAGGAATTCAGATTGGTTACATAGTTGCAACCGACTGTTGTGGAAATATCACAAAAAAGAGAGTTGTGCTGAATGTGGTTGATAGAGTTCCACCTACAGCAGTCTGTAGAACAAGTACAGTTGTTGGAATTAATGGAAATCAAAGCCCTGGCGAAAACGTAGCTAGAGTATGTGCTGAAGCATTTGACGAAGGATCATATGATAATTGTTCTCCACACGTGTGGTTTAAAGTTATCAGAATGGCTGAATTGTTAGGAA
>JABFRV010000027.1 GCA_013140975.1 Saprospiraceae bacterium | reverse complement strand
ATCATATGGAGGGTGGCTACTAATCGTCAAGATATTAAGAAAGAAAGGACTAGACAAAGTATCAAGATCAGTAAGTATTTTCCTAAATAGAAGATGATCGTGTACTCCCCATTTTGCATTATAACTTAAAGGATCAAAACTTTCTTTATCGATTAGATGATTAAATCCATTTGCTAAGAAGTAAGAATTCATACCTGCAAATAATAAATCTCCACCATAGTAAAAATAATTTGTATAACCACGAAGGTGAAGCTGATCTGCAATAGACTCGAGTTTATCTGTTTTATTTGAATATTTAAGAATGGATGTTTTTGACTGCGATGGATAAGAACTTAGCACCGCTGGAAGACCTTTGTCAGTGCGGTCTCCGGACGCATAGGCATTGTCAAAGTAAACCCCTTTTTTAAGCCAGGAGTTAAGATGAGGAGTAATTTCAAGTTCCTTGTGCTTGCGGTTTAAAAAATTAGAAGTGAAACTTTCTAAAAAAATGAGAATAATATTAGGTTTTAGCTGTTTCAAAAATTGAAAGGAACTGGAATCACTTGTATTTGTTAGGGAATCAAATGTTATTTTAGCCTCACTGTCTTGTAGATAATTAGAATAATTATTCGATCCTTTATTTTGATTTAATGTGTAGATAAAATTCCAAAGAGGATTTAACGAAAGATGATTTGCAAATAAATTGTCAGAATGATAAGCCCAGGAAGGACTCAAAGGAGCCAATCCAATTCCTCCGCGTAAAGGAATTATCAATAGCCCGCAAAGAATTAATGAATAAATGAGATAGGATTTTTTAAATGTTGAAGGTTGTAAATACTTTTTTGCTTTTACTGCAATGTAGAAAATGATTCCTGAAAGAAATAACAAGCACCCAATGAATTTAATGGTGTTGGAATAGTCAATAAAATGAGTTGCTTCCTTCAAACCCTGAATGTATAAAATAATACTGTCATCCAATCTAAATCGCCATTCCTTATACAATACTATATCTATACTATAAAAAATTGCGATTACAAGTAAAAAGAAAATGGTTATTTGATTGGCAGGAGAAATAGAAATGCGATTTTTTGTTAGAATTTGAACAAAATAAACCAGCAAAAGAATCATTCCTATAAAAGAACAAATTGAAATATCCATAAAAACTCCATAACGAAATGAGTTCATAAGTTGAGAAGCTTCTAAAGACCAACCTGAAATTAACTGAAATATGTAAAACACCAAGCGACATATAATCTGAAATACAAAAACAGAGAGAAGAGGAATAAAAAGAAACTTTAAAAATCGGAGAAAATTCAATTGTCAATTCGTAAGTTGTAAAGATATTAAGAACTATAATTAATCGTAATCATTTTACAGGATTTAATGTATTTTTGTAGTAATATGTCATTGGATAATCGCTGGCAATTAGTATTGGGAGTTGACAAAGACAATACCCCGATGGAATTAAGTACAGAAGAAAGAGAAGTAGAAGAGCTGCTCTCAAAAATCTATGGTCAAGGGAATCAATCAGGATTTGGCAGATCATCTCAAAAAATTAGAAAATGGTTAGAGGGTATTAGAATACATTTTCCACCAGAGACAGTAAGCATAATGCAAAAGGATGCATTAGAGCGACAAGGAATAAAAGAAATGTTACTTGAACCAGAACTATTGGAAAAAATTGAACCCAATATCCAAATGGTTGCAAGTATTCTTAGTCTGCAACAATTGTTACCTGATAAAACGAGAATTGTTGCAAGGCAACTTGTTGACAGACTTGTAAAGAGAATACAAGAAAAACTAAATACCAAAATTACACAAGCTGTAAGAACTTCAATAAAAGGAAAATCGCAAAGAATTTATCCGAAAGGAAATTCCATAGATTGGAAGCGGACACTTCAGGAAAATCTTAAATACTATGAAAAAAACATAAACAGTATTATTCCCAGAAATTGGTTTGGTTATAAATCAGGATCAAAACTAAAAGAAGTCTATTTACTCATTGATAAAAGCGAATCAATGATAACTTCTGCGATACACGCATCAGTTATAGGATCTGTGCTTGCTTCATTGTCTAGCATAAGGACGCATCTGATTTTTTTTGACACTGAAGTAACTGACCTTACAGATAAATATCAGGATCCTGTAGATATACTCTTTTCAGTTCCTATGGGAGGAGGAACAGATATTGCCAATGCTTTAAAATATACAGAGCAAAAAATGCGCAATCATTCCCATTGCCTTTTATTCCTTATAAGTGATTTAGATGAAGGAGGATCAAAAGAAGGGCTACTGTCTGCAATTCTAAGGCTTCAGAGTAAAAAATGCTCTATTCATTGTCTTCTATCTTTAAATGATGAAGGAAAACCCGAATATAACCGATCTATCGCGGAAGATATAAGTTCCTTTAAAATTCCGGTTTATGGAGCAGATCCGGAGAATTTTCCGGATATTTTATCCCAGGAGTTGAGACTTCTGTCTTTGTAATGCAACATTTCAAAAATTTGGAGCTCCTTATTACATATCAGAAGGCGCAGAAACCTATCAGAGCAATATAAATAATAATAATAAATATATATAATTGATTTACAGAGTTTTATGCAATTTAAAACATTGAATTGACTAAATAATTGCTTAAAATGTTGTAATTTTGCAATCCTTTTTATATTACAACAGGATGATTCAGGACAATAAAAGTAAGATATTATACATAACACAAGAGATTGATCCCTATCTGAATATCAACGGAATTGGTGCATTGATTCAAAAACTCCCTTCATTTGCCCAGCAGAATGGGATGGAAATCCGTATTCTAATGCCAAGGTTTGGAACGATTAATGAACGAAGACATAGGCTTCATGAGGTGGTAAGATTGAGTGGGATGAATATTATTATAGATGATGATGACTTTGCACTCATTATTAAAGTTGCGTCTTTACCCGGTTCAAGAATACAAGTCTACTTTTTAGATAATAATGAATTTTTCAAGAGAAAATTTGTATTTGAAGATGAAGCGGGGAAGCCTTTTGAAGACAATCAGGACAGAATGATTTTTTTCTGCAAAGGCGCTATTGAAACCGTTAGAAAATTTGGTTGGCCACCTGACCTGGTACATTGTCACGGATGGATGACAAGTCTGATTCCTTTTTATTTAAAAACAGTTTATAAAAATGATCCTGTTTTCAAAAATTCAAAAGTTGTTTTTTCAATTTATGATAATGAATATCAGAGCTCATTCAGTGAAAGCTTTTTTCAAAAAGCTGCAATAAATAATTTAAAGAAAGAGCAATTACAAATTTTCAGAGATGATGAGGGAGTAATCCTTGAAAAAGGTGTTATCCAATTTGCAGATGGAATTATTCAGGGAAGTGATGAAATTGCAGAGAATATAAGATTGGCAATTGAAGAATCTAAAAAACCATTTATTTCAACTCCTAAAGAAAATTATCTTCCAGACTATATAGATTTCTATAAGACTTTTTTGTCTTAGATTAGAATTACTAAAAACATGACTCAAAGAATGAAGTTAAGTCGTACCGCAAATGCTATTGGAAAGGGTATAATATGTTTGTTTTTGTTTCTTCAAATTTCTTGTAATAAAACGAGTGATTTAGGTACGGATTTAATATCCGATGATTGGATACATGCTATAGGAGTTGATTATACCAATATTAAATTGAGCGCTATTCATGAAGATAGTCTAACCTATGCAGCGGCAGGATTTCCCCCTACTCTATTTGTAGGGAATACGGAAGATCCGATTTTTGGAACATTGAAAGCTGAATTATTTACGCAGTTAAATTTTGCCGTTACGAAAGAACTTGCATTTTTAAAAGGAAGTGTTGACTCCATTATATTAAGTGTTAAATATGATAGTTCTTCTTCTTATGGAGATCTGGAAGCATTACATTCAATTCATGTATATCAACTGCAGGATACTTTAAAAGTTTCCAAAGCTTATATGCACAGTGATCTAAATATTAGATATTCTCCAGAAATATTAGGAACTTTAAATAATTTCAAACCAAACTTAAAAGATTCAGTAAAATTTAAAATTGATACTATTCAATATGGGTTTTCTCCACAACTTAGAATTCCATTGGACACGAATAAGTTTATGGGTATTCTAAGAAATTTTAGTGATACCGTATTCAACAACTTAAGTTCGTTTTATGAGCAATTTAGAGGTCTTGCAATAGTGCCACAGAATAAAGCATCATTGCTTGCGTTACAACCTAGCAATTCTGAAAGTAGAGTTACTATTTATTACACAATAGATAATAAGAAAGCCCAATTCAATTTTTTCTTTGGTTCTTCAATGGTTAGTTACAACAGAGTGGATAACAGTAATTCAAAAGCGGAACCATTTATAAAAAACACAGTAAGCGGAGACAGCATAGCATTTATGCAAGGCTTTAACGGAACTTCATTGCGTGTGCAAATACCTTACGATTCGACCTGGAATGAAAGACTTATTAAGTATGCAGTTTTAGAAATATACAGTCCGGAGGTGAGTGGTGATGATACGAAATTATACAAGAGACCGCCTTATGTGATGGTAAAAGATAAGAATACTCCTCAACCATATCAGAATATCATTGATGCTCGTTATGCATTAGCATCAAACAGTCTTAATGAACTTATTCGCTCATTTGGGGGCAATCTTTCCAAAACTACATTAAATGGGGAAGAGGTATCTTTGTACAGATGCAATATTACCGGTCATTTTATCAACGCTAAAAAAGCGAAAAAGGATATTGATATCATTTTAAGTCCATTATACAAAGTATATCGGGCTGACAGATTGGTAATTGGAGGAAGTAAAAATTCGAAATACGGTACGAAGTTGAAATTGGTTTTTTCTGAACAATAAAACATATTATATTTACACTTAATATGTGCGGAATAGTAGCTTATATTGGTAAAAAAAATGCCTATCCTATCATCATTGAGGGTCTGCAAAGGCTTGAATATAGAGGTTATGATAGTGCAGGGGTAGCTTTAATGAATGGTTCTATTAAAGTTTATAAGAAAAAAGGAAAAGTTCAGGAGTTAATAGATTTCATAGGGGATAAGAATTTAAGCTCAACTGTGGGCATGGGCCACACAAGATGGGCAACCCACGGAAAACCAGATGATATTAACGCCCATCCTCATTTCTCCAATAGTGGAAACCTGGCAATAATTCATAATGGAATTATTGAGAATTATTCTACTCTCAAAGAGGCTCTAAAAAGAATGGGTTGCAGCTTTTCAAGCGAAACCGATACAGAAGTTCTGGTTCAACTTATTGAAACAATTCAAAAAACCGAAAAGCTTAAACTTGTAGATGCAGTTCGTTCTGCATTAAGTAAAGTAGTAGGAGCTTATGCAATTGTTGTAATGGACAATAAAGAACCAGATGTAATTGTAGGAGCTAGAAAATCAAGTCCTCTTGTAGTGGGAGTTGGAGAAGGTGAATTTTTTATTGCTTCTGACGCAACACCAATAATTCAATACACCAATAAAGTAATTTATCTTAATGATGAAGAGGTAGTTGAAATTTCTCTTGAAGAAGGAATTCAAGTAACTACAATAAGCAATGAATTGCAGGATCCTGAGATTCACGAACTCGATATGAGTTTGGACCAATTAGAAAAAGAAGGGTTCCCACACTTCATGTTAAAAGAGATCTATCAACAACCTATTACGATTGCTGATTGTATGCGTGGTAGACTTAATGCAGTTGAAGGTTGGGCACGATTGGGAGGACTTGAAGAATATGCAAACAAAATTTCTAATGCTCGAAGAATTATAATAGCAGCGTGTGGTACGAGCTGGCATTCTGCTTTAATAGGTGAATACTTAATTGAAGAATTGGCAAGAATTCCTGTTGAAGTCGAATATGCATCTGAATTCAGATATCGTAATCCTATTTTAGGTCCACAGGATGTAGTCATTTTAATTTCACAATCCGGAGAAACAGCTGATACATTAGCTGCGGCAGAACTTGCTAAAGAAAGAGGCGCTTTTGTTTATGGTATTGTAAATGTTGTTGGGTCTTCAATAGCAAGATTATGTCCTTCCGGATCTTATATACATTGTGGTCCGGAAATTGGAGTAGCATCAACTAAAGCATTCACAGGTCAAGTTTCATTGTTAACCTTAATGGCCTTAGTACTTGGGCATCGAAATGGTTCTTTAAGCAATTCGTATTATCATCAATTGATTGCTGAACTAGCTCAAATTCCTAATAAAGTTTCACAAGTTCTTAATCTTGATGATAAAATATCCTATCTCGCAAAAGAAATAAAAGATACCAATAACGCTTTATATCTTGGAAGAGGGTACAATTTTCCCGTTGCATTAGAAGGCGCACTTAAGCTGAAAGAAATATCTTATATACATGCTGAAGGATATCCTGCTGCTGAAATGAAACATGGTCCAATTGCATTAATTGATGAAAAAATGCCGGTCATAGTCATAGCAACTAACCAAAGTGCATATGAAAAAATTGTTTCTAATATTCAGGAAATAAAAGCAAGAAAAGGATTAGTAATTGCAATTATAGCAGAAGGAGACAAAGAAATAAAGAAGATGGCAGATTATTACATTGAAATTCCTTCTACAATTGAACCTTTGACACCATTGTTATCTGTCATTCCTTTGCAATTATTATCTTATCATATTGCAGTAATGCGAGGATGTGATGTTGATCAACCAAGAAATTTAGCAAAATCAGTAACAGTAGAATAATATGGGTATTCACGATATAAGGTTTAATTACAATACACAGGTTTCAGAATTAACGATGCCTGAATATGGTAGAAACGTTCAGCAACTAATCACGTTTTGTAAATCAATTCCTGACCAAGAAGAAAGACAAGGATTTGCAGATGCGATTGTAGAATTAATGCAGGTAATAACGCCTTACAATAGAAACTTTGAAGAACATCGAAAGAAATTGTGGCATCATTTTTTTAGAATCGCGGATTATAACATCGATGTAAAGCCTCCCTATGATATGGACATCAGCCGCGAAGCAGATATAATAAAACCAGAAAAAATAATATATCCAAAATCTACTGACAAGTATCGTCATTACGGAGCGTATATAAG
>JABFRV010000024.1 GCA_013140975.1 Saprospiraceae bacterium | reverse complement strand
TTATTGAAACTAGCTTTTTATAAATTTGATGTATTCAATATTATTATTACTATTATTAATTAATTGTAAAAAATATACACCTGTTGAAAGGTCCTTTACATCTAATCGATTGTTTATATTATTTGTAAAATGTTTGAAGGTTTTACCATTTGTATCATAAATTTTGGCGTATTTCCAGCTGTTTTGTCTTTCAAGTATGAGAATATCATCAACTGGATTGGGATAAATATTCGTTTCGAATAAAACTTGATTGGTTGAAGATGATATCGCAACAGTTGTTTGTGCTTCGTTTGTTTGAATCGGCAGATTGTAATCAAAGAAAATATTAGCTTGATTTCTAATTATGTTTCCAACTGCAAGGGTGGGTTTGGTATTTAGTGTAAATGCAACAAACCCATCATTTAAGTTATCTTCAAAAGGTAATTGTATGTTTTCAAAAACAAACTCAACTTTTTTATTTATAATTCTGGTGTACATCTTGTGGCTTGATTCTATGATCCGAAGTGAATTGATATCAAAAAATTTATCATCTAAAATATCTCTTATGACAACATTCTCGGCAGCAAAATTTCCTTTATTTTCGAAACGAATTATATAGTCAATATTTTTGCCGGCATCAGCCGGATGAAAGTATTTACCCTGAAGGCATGTTTTATCATTGGGATCATAAGAGCCAACTACTGTATTTGCCAAAGTAAAACTGTTTTCCTTAATACTAGAGCTTATGTAAACTATATCGCCTACGTTAACGGGAGGGACATCAGAAGGACTATTTAACTTCAGGTTTATTATGTATTCTCTTTTAGTAAAAGGTAATAGATCAGAATAATTATACAATAGTTTTCCATTTTCAAAACCTGAAGGCACAGGGTTCCCATCGATATAATCAAAAACAAAATCGTCATATTTAAAAGTCATGCTTCCGCTTTCTGTTTGGTTTCCTGCATTTTCAACTATGACTTTATATTTTGCATTAAAGCCGGGCCTGGCAGGAGGAAATAAGGGTATTATTTTAATTTTAGTCTGATTTACTATTCCGTTATTTTTCACACAAAAATCCTGTATTACTGTATCAGGTGATCCTGGAAAAGAAAACTGTCTTTTTATTGGATTGATAATAAATGCACTTGAATTTTCTAATACTGGTGTAAGCGAGTAAGATCCTTCCTGTAAATCGATTTTATAATTTCCTGTATTATCAGATATAACTTCCTCGACTTTGTTACTGCCGCTGAAAACAGAGAATTTTACATACTGAATTTTTTTATCTGTAGTGCTACATCCGTTACCATCCGCATCATATTGTATCAACCCTTTAATAGTATAGTATTTGCCGCCTGGGGAAAACGAACAATATGAGTTGATTTCAAGATTAGGGTAGTTAAAGATATTTGCCAGGTTTCTGACGTGGGCAATATTTTTTTCATCACAGCATATGTAAGAAAGGTTTGCATTTTTCTCAAAATTCAACTGGTCAATTCTTTTCCCTGTTTTAAGGAGTAATGAAGTTAGATTATTTTCATAACAGTAAAGTACCCAAAGTTTGGATAAGGCGCTAAGGTTTAAGGTGGATAATTGATTTTTTTCACAAAGCAACTGCTCAGTATTTGTCATGTTGCTTAAATCAAGCACTTTTAATTTATTTCCAGCACAATCAAGAGTTGTTATATAGGGAGCATTTTTAATATTCAACTCTGTTAATTTATTATTAGAACAAATAATGCCCTGTAATAATGGACATTTATCAATTGCTAGAATATCAAGTTGATTACTCTGGCATTCAAGGCCTTCGAGTTTTTCCAGATCATTTACATTCAGGGAAGTTAATTTATTCGCACTTATATTTAAATAGGTAAGATTAATGAAATTCGAAATTTCACGAAGTTCAGAGATGTTCTGGTTCTTTATTATAAGTCGATTTATTTTTAAAGCTTCTGAAACATCAATTTCATTATCATTATTGATATCTGCATCTTCATCGCCAATTAGATCACCATTAATTTCTACGCATTTCGTGTTTACTAAAGCAGTCTTAAAGTTGGGGTCTGTAAATTGAAGATTCTGGGCTTTTGCTGAATAACTATAGCTTATAAGGAGAATTGGAAGTATAAGAGTTTTCATCAGAAAATGAACTATTTGTAAATGTGATAGAATATTTAGCAAATATATGTCACAAACTTTTGTGGACATAGACTTAAAAATAATTCTGAAAGACATTAAGCTTGTTCACGTATTTGAATATTCTAATACGCAGCAAAAATGACAAAGTTACCTTATATTATAGCGACCTTTTCTTTTATATTCTTTGGTGTTTTATTAAGAATTAGAAATTAAATACTCGATTTATTTTGACAACATAATTATTATGGTTAAGTGCAAAAGCAATCATTACAAAAATTCCTTTTTAGCGATAGGGTAGAAAGACTCGTAATTTATTTTGGCTCAAAATGTCCTCAAGCTGTCAAGTGTTTTACATTTAATAATCAGAACTTTGATGATAAAATCTGAAATGAAAATACTTAAGCCATATATATCACGCCCGATACGATTTATTGAATTATTTCAATGGAATGAATGGAAAATTAAAATATACAGTATTTCGATTCATAATGAAATTGTATCCACTGAAAATATTCAGCAAGCGAAATTAAATGTAGAAAAATGGCTTCAAACTTCAAATATTTACAATCTTCAAACATATAGTATTGCTACATTAATTATACATGAAGGCAAGGAAGGATGTTTTGCGATTATCAATTGGTGGATAGACGAGAATATGTTGCAGAATTTCGTTTATTTGAAAAAGAGTAGTGAGAAAGAATTCGCTTTATTTTCAGATAATGGAATAGTGACTTGTGTATGGGAATTGGCAATCTGGTGGCATGAAAGAAATGCCTGGGTGAAACACGTATTGATGAATAATAAAAACCCAGATGTTAAAGCTTATTTAAACGACTCATTAAATCATGATTTGTAGTAAAAAAAACTGTAATGTTCATTGTTTCAATTCTTTTGAGTATTATTTGTTCTTGGATTGTTTGTAATAACATTCGCAATGTATGGAAGTGGACATAACATACTTAATCAAACAGAATTTTTCATGAGAGTAACTTTAGGATCATTTACTCTTCTTACAATTTTAGCCTGGACTTTAAATGCCCGCATAAAGAAGAGCTGAAATAAATTTGAACTTATATTGGCGTTTGTCTGCTATAAAACCTGCACCCTAGTTAACCCTTCAACTGTCAACTTGTAAACCCATCAACCTGAAATCTCATAAGGCTATTTCAAACTATTCAACCATTTTTGATATTTTCTTGCATTCTCGGAATGTTGCTTTAATGTGCTTGCAAAAGAATGTGTTCCTTCGCTTCCTTCTTTAGCGCAGAAGAATATATAATCATGTTGTTCAGCATTAAGAACTGCTTCAATGCTGTTAATAGTAGGCATATATATTGGCCCGGGAGGGAGGCCTTCAACCATATACGTATTATAAGTTGATTCCCTTGTTAGGTGTGCTAATAATACGCGTTGCAAACCGGTAACTCCTAAAGCAAATACAACTGTAGGATCCGCTTGTAATTTCATATTTAGTTTTAGTCGGTTTAAGTAAACACCTGCAATGGTTGGCCGTTCTGGTTCATAGTTAGATTCTTTCTCTACAATTGATGCGAGTGTATAAGCTTGTGCTTCGTTTAAATTCAGTTGACGTGCTTTTTCAAATCTTTCATTCTGTTTCCAAAATTTTTTGTGCTCGGTTTGAATTCTGCTAATGAGCTTATCAATACTTGTATTCCAATACATTTCATACGTATTCGGAATAAATAAGGTCATGATATTTTCTTTGGTGAATCCTGTTTCAGTTAAAAAAGTGCTGTCTGTAAATTTATCGAGTAATGTGAGAGAATCCAGCAATAGATATTTGGATATTTTTCCACAGAGTTGACTTATATCTCTAACATTATTAATGGTGATTTTAACTGCATCCTGGTCGCCCGATCTAAGTTTGGTTACGATCTTATAATTGTTCATTCCGGGTTTAATAACATACCGTCCTTCTTTAATCGCCTTATCATTATAATTTAGAAAATTAAAAATAAGCTTGATATTGCCGGAATGAATAAGAACGTTGTTGGTATTTAAACTATCAATAATTTGATCAACAGTAAAGTCTTTTTGAATATAGAGTTCATAAGATTTCTTTTCCGGATTTACATTCGGCATAAACGCCCCATGGTAAATGAGAAATCCTATAATGCTTCCAAGAATAATTAAAGATCCTATGCCCAGAATCATCCAGGATTTTAATTTCATTAGTATTGTTCTTTTGAATTTGGAAAATCTTTTGATTTTACATCTTTGGAATATTCTTGAACGGCTTTGGTTATTAATTCATGCAATTGAAGATATCTTCTCAAAAACCTGGGCGAAAATTCTTTATTTAATCCAAGAAAATCATGCGTAACAAGAACCTGTCCGTCAACATCTGATCCGGCACCTATACCTATTGTGGGTATAGTTAGACTTTTACTTACTTCTGCTGCAAGAGCAGCAGGGATCTTTTCCAATACTATGGCAAAACATCCTGAAGACTCAAGTTTTCTGGCGTCTTGTTTTAATTTGGCTGCTTCTTCTTCATCCTTAGCTCTGACAGTATATGTTCCAAACTTATAAATGGACTGAGGGGTTAAACCTAAGTGGCCCATTACAGGGATACCCGCTGAAGTAATCCTTTTTATAGAATCACTAACTTCTGAGCCTCCTTCCAATTTAACAGCATGGGCACCGCTTTCTTTCATGATTTTAATAGAAGATTCCAAAGCTCTTTTAGAATTTCCCTGATAGGAGCCAAATGGAAGGTCAACTACCACCAGGGCATGATTTACCCCTCTTACAACAGATTGTGCGTGGTAAATCATTTGATCCAGAGTAATCGGCAGGGTAGTTTCATGGCCGGCCATTACATTAGAAGCTGAGTCTCCTACCAGAAGTACATCTATCCCAGCCTCATCAAGAATACAGGCCATTGTAAAATCGTAAGCTGTTAGCATGGCAATTTTTTCACCTTTTTGCTTCATATCTAACAGGGTACGAGTTGTAATTTTTTTAATTTCCTTGTGTACAGACATGGTGTAAAATTAGGTAGAAGAATGGAATATCAGGCAACAGTTTTTTATCTCTGACGTTAATAAGTATGCTATTACATTTTGGCATGCTACATTTGCGTTATGAAGTGGATTCAATTTGTTCTTGTGTTTGTTATTGGTTTAAGTTCCTGCTCGGAAGATTTTCAGTTAACCGAGCCTTATAAGGACATTCCGGTAGTGTATGGATTTCTTAAAAATTTTGATACTGCACAATATATCCGGGTTGAGAGATTATTTGTCAATGAGGATATTTCAGCTATAGAACTAGCAAAAAATGTGGATTCCATTTATTATCAAAATGCTGTGGTGAAACTTA
Organism: Saprospiraceae bacterium; assembly: GCA_013140975.1. Lineage (GTDB taxonomy): Bacteria > Bacteroidota > Bacteroidia > Chitinophagales > Saprospiraceae > Vicinibacter. The sequence continues at coordinate 19,651 of JABFRV010000024.1, read as the reverse complement.
ATAATCTAACAACGAACAAATCCTATACTTTGAAAAAAGTAAATATGATTGATGAAGGTTACGCAAGAGATAGTGGGAATTTTGCGACAAGACCTAATTATATGTATAAGATTTTAACTTCAGAATTAAATCTTATCAACAATCATATATTTAAATTAACGATTAATCGTGGTGACGGTAAGCCGGAAGTTAGTTCGACGATTACTTTATTAGATTCTACTAGTTTTTCCTCACCCCCGAAAGAAGACAGGGAAATTACTTTATTGCCAAATTCATTCAGTTCATTTGCATGGAGAGAAATCAAAAATGCAGGTATCTATAATTTTGAATTAAATGTTTTAATCACTGAAAAAAATAAAGTCACTAATACTATCGAAAATAAAGTTTTGAATTGGAAATTGGGAAAAGATCTAATAAATCGATCGGTAGGATTTAAGAATGAAGAATTTTATATTTTCCTAAAGGAAAATCTTGAAAAAGATTCAAAATATGAGCGGATATTGAAAGGAGTTGAATTGATTTTGCTTTCAGCGGGTAAAGAATTAAAAACCTTTAATGACATTAGAAATGCCAATACAGGCATTACAGCTTCTCAGGAAATACCCCGGTATACGAATTTATCTGAAGGATTTGGTTTGTTTACGAATGTATATCAGCTAAAAAAGTTCTACACTCTTGACCTGTTAACCCTAGAGGCGTTAACAACGAATGAACACACATCCCAACTAGGGTTCAAATAATATTGTCAATTTGGCAGTTTTCTTAGCCTCAATCTTGACGTTTTTTCATGCTTTTTTCATAATTTTAGCAGTTATGTCAGTTTTTTTCAGATGGCATGCTGATTGATAGAAGTGGTTATAAAACATTTCAAATTATGGGAAAAATTATAGGTATAGACTTAGGAACAACCAATTCTTGTGTTGCAGTAATGGAAGGAAATGAACCTACGGTTATTGCTAATGATGAGGGCAGAAGAACCACGCCTTCGATTGTAGCTTTTTTAACGAATGGTGAGATCAAGGTTGGAGATCCAGCAAAGAGGCAGGCAATCACAAATCCAAGAAATACAGTATATTCAATTAAAAGATTCATGGGTCATCGATTTGATGAAACAGGATCAGAATTAAGCAAAGTACCGTATTCAGTTAAGAAAGGAGATAATAATACATGTCGTGTTGATATAAATGGAAGACTTTACTCTCCACAAGAAATTTCAGCAATGGTTCTTCAAAAAATGAAGAAAACAGCTGAAGATTTTTTGGGACATGAAGTAACAGAAGCTGTAATCACGGTTCCTGCATATTTTAATGACTCTCAAAGACAAGCAACTAAAGAAGCAGGAGAAATCGCGGGTCTGACGGTAAAAAGAATCATCAACGAACCAACTGCGGCAGCGCTTGCTTACGGTATGGATAAAAAACACAAAGACAGTACGATTGCAGTTTTTGATTTGGGAGGTGGAACTTTTGATATTTCGATTCTTGAATTGGGTGATGGTGTTTTTGAAGTAAAATCAACAAATGGTGACACTCATTTAGGAGGTGACGACTTTGACCAGGTATTAATAGATTTTTTCGCAGACACATTTAAAACTCAGGAAAACATTGATCTTCGTAAAGATCCTATGGCACTCCAAAGATTAAAAGAAGCTGCAGAAAAAGCAAAAATTGAATTATCATCATCTAATGAAACAGAAGTAAATCTTCCTTATATAACTGCTGTTGATGGAGTGCCTAAACATCTTGTGCTCAAAGTTACCAGGGCAAAGTTTGAACAACTTGCAGATAAATTAATTCAAGCTACTTTAAGACCTTGCGAAGCTGCAATTAAAGATGCAGGAATCAATAAGTCTGATATACATGAGATAATTATGGTTGGTGGTTCAACTCGTATTCCAAAAATTCAACAAGTTGTTGAGGAATTTTTCGGCAAAAAACCGAATAAAGGAGTTAACCCTGATGAAGTAGTTGCAATCGGTGCATCAATTCAAGGTGGAGTTTTAACAGGGGAAGTAAAAGATGTTTTGTTACTCGATGTTACACCTCTGTCGATGGGAATTGAAACAATGGGTGGTGTTTACGATGTAGTAATAGAATCTAATTCTACGATTCCGACTAAGAAATCAAAAGTTTATTCTACAGCTGCAGATAGTCAACCTTCAGTAGAAATTCATATTCTGCAAGGTGAAAGACCGATGGCTAAAGACAATCGATCAGTAGGGCGTTTTATATTAGATGGTATTCCACCTGCACCGAGAGGTGTGCCACAAGTTGAAGTATCATTTGACATTGATGCGAATGGAATATTGAACGTAAGTGCTCTTGACAAAGGAACTGGTAAAAAGCAAAACGTAAGAATCGAAGCTTCTACAGGACTTTCTAAAGAAGAAATAGAAAGAATGAAAAATGAAGCAAGTGCGAATGCGGAATCAGATAAAAAAGCAAGAGAAAAAGTGGATGCATTGAATGAAGCTGATTCTTTGATTTTCCAGACTGAAAAACAGTTGAAAGAATATGGTGATAAAATTCCTTCAGAGAAAAAAGGAGCAATTGAATCAGCCATGAATGATCTTAAGACTGCGCATCAGGCACAAGATCTTGATAATATTAATAAATACAAAGAAGCTTTAAATGCTACATGGATGGCTGCTTCTCAGGATATGTACAATGCAACCCAGGGAGCCGAAAATGCTCAACAGGCTAATGATTCAAGTCAGGGGAATGCAAAAAGTAATGAAGGAAGTTCTGAGAATGTAACAGATGTTGAATTTGAAGAAGTAAATAAAAACTAATTTGAAAATTTGCAAATGAGTTAATTTGCAAATGACTTCTACGGACTAAGTTCTTAGTTTGTAGTTTAAGGAAAAAAAAGAGTCTGAGTAATCAGACTCTTTTTTTTTATCGTTTTTTTAAATAAATAAAAAATTATTAGAGCTTTAGAGCTTTAGAGCTTTAAGTAATTAGAGCTTTAAAATAGTCCTTCTATCTTTCCATCAGCATCGATGTCAATATGCTCAGCTGCAGGAATATCAGGAAGTCCCGGCATTCTCATCATTTCTCCTGTGATTGGAATAATGAAACCGGCACCAGCTGCAATTTCAATTTCACGAACATTAAGTGTAAAATCTTTCGGTCTTCCAATTAAATCAGGATTGTCAGATAATGATTTTTGCGTTTTAGCAACACATATTGGAAGATGACTTAAACCTAAATTATTAATTCTTTTAATATCGGCTTTTGCATCTGTAGAATATTCTACATTTTTTGCACCGTATATTTTTGTCGCGATTGCATTTATTTTTTCTTCGACTGTCCAGTTCCATTCATATGTTGGATTAAATTGTTGGTTCCATTGATCTGCTATTTTTGAAACTGCATGTGCAAGATCAAGTGCACCTCCGCCGCCTTTAGCCCAGACTTCCGAATCAATTGCTTCAACTCCAAGTGCTTTGCATTTATCTCGAATCACTTGTAATTCTTCTTCTGTGTCTAATGTAAATCTATTTATTGCGACCACAGCAGGTATGCCAAATTGCTTGGCATTTTCAAGATGCTTTTCCAGATTTTCACAACCTTTTGAAACAGCTTTTGCATTTGGTTCTCCTAAGGTTTTTAAGGATTGACCTCCATGATATTTTAGAGCACGAACAGTAGCAACAATAACTACTGCATTAGGAGATAGACCTGCAGTCTTGCATTTAATATTCAGAAATTTTTCTGCACCTAAGTCAAAACCAAATCCTGCTTCAGTAACAACATAATCTGAAAGTGACATACCCAATTTAGTTGCAAGAATTGAATTGGTTCCTTGTGCAATGTTCGCAAATGGACCACCGTGAATTATAGCAGGATTACCTTCAATAGTTTGAACAAGGTTTGGTCTGATTGCATCTTTAAGTAATGCAGCCATTGCTCCTTGTGCTTTAAGGTCTCTTGCATAAATCGGTTTTTTATCCATAGTATATCCAATGAATATATTTCCCATTCTTGTTTTAAGATCTTCCAGATTTTTGGACAAACAAAGAATTGCCATTATTTCAGATGCTGCTGTAATATCGAAGCCGGTTTCCCTTGGTACTCCATTAGCAGTTCCACCCATACCGACCATTATCTTTCTAAGAGAGCGATCATTCATATCCATCACTCTTTTCCACGCAATGGTTCTAGGATCAAGATTTAGACCGTATTTTTTATTTTGTAGGTTATTGTCTATAAGGGCAGCAAGGAGATTGTTTGCTTTTTCAATAGCAGAAAAATCCCCGGTAAAATGAAGGTTAATTTCTTCCATAGGTAGTACTTGTGACCAGCCTCCACCGGCAGCTCCTCCTTTTATACCAAAAACCGGTCCCAGGGAAGGCTCTCGAAGGACCACTGTTGTTTTCTTACCAATTCTGTTCAGACCTTCGGATAAGCCTATAGAAGTGGTTGTTTTGCCTTCACCTGCAGGAGTTGGGGAAATCGCGGATACAAGAATGAGCTTGCATGCAGCCACTTTTTCCTCATCAATTAAGGTTAATGGCAATTTCGCTTTATACTTACCATAGAGGTCTAATTCCTCTTCATTGATGTTCAGTTTTTGCGCTACTTTTGTAATATGAAGCTGCTTTATCGACTGAGCAATCTGAATATCTGATTTCATTATAAATTTTTAATCAATTGAAAATAGCAAAAATTAATCCAATTTTTTGGGTTTTTCTGGGGCTAATATCCTGTTCCCAAAAGCTGCCCAAAAGTAATATTAGTAATCAATTTCAAGATACTTTAAAAATTGAAGGCGAAAGGCACCTGAAAAACATACGCCAAGTGAGTTTTGGAGGGAATAACGCAGAAGCCTATTGGAGTTTTGACAGTAAGAAACTTTCTTTTCAATCTGATAACCCCAAATGGGGGAATACTTGTGATCAGATTTATTATACAGATATTTCAAAAGATGATTTGAGAAAAGGGCCTGCACATTTGATTTCTAAAAATCAAGGAAGAAATACTTGCTCCTATTTTATGCCTGGGGACAAGCATATTATTTTTGCTTCTACCTGTGGATTGGCTAAAACTTGTCCTGCTGTGCCTGAAAGAAAACCGGGTGGTAAATATGTTTGGCCAATTTATGATTCTTATGAAATTTACATATCTGATTTAAAAGGAAATGTGACCAAGCAACTCACTTCCAATAATTACTATGATGCGGAAGCTACTGTTTCACCAACAAAGGATAAGATAGTATATACCTCAACGAAGTCCGGAGATTTGGAGTTATACGTCTGCGACTTAAATGGTAAGAATGAAGTACAGGTAACAAGTGAACTAGGCTATGATGGTGGTGCTTTCTTTTCTCCGGATGGGAAGAAATTAGTATTCAGGGCATCACGGCCTAAAACTGAAGAAGAGGTTAGAGAGTATAAGGAATTGCTGGCTCAAGGCTTGGTTCAACCAACAAACATGGAGATTTTTACTTGTAACATCGATGGAAATAACCTTAAACAAATTACAAAATTAGGCAAAGCAAACTGGGCTCCATATTATCATCCCGGAGGAAAGAAAATTATTTTTTCATCCAATCATAAAAGCACAAGAGGATTTAATTTTAATTTATTTATGATAAACGAGGATGGTACCGAACTCGAACAGATTACATTTGATAAAGTCTTTGCATCATTTGCAATGTTTTCACCTGATGGAAAGAAATTAGCATTTTCGTCCAACAGAAATAATGGAGGAACAAATGATACAAATATTTTTGTTGCGGATTGGGTGGATTAGGTGTTACTTTATTTACGAAGCTTTATTGGAATTAAGAATTACATTAAGCACTCTCGCTTAATCACTTTGTATTTCATAATTACTTATAGAAAAATCAATTTAAAATAAAATCGTAAAAGAGTATTCCTTTTTTTGCGTCATAGCTTGCAACTTTGGAATGCAGGTATAGATCTTTTTTATAGTTGTGTTTTCTAGCATCTACAATATACACTTTACAACCAATTGCATCTTTTAATTCTGTGTTACTATCTCTCCAGCATTTAGCAATTTCTTCTGTTGTCTGATCGTAATTTTTAGTCCACTTGCCAGTAAACATTACCTCAATATAAAGTATTCCGTTCTTATAATTTACCAATTTGCTGCAGAGGCCATGATTGACACGATACACTACATCTGAATTCAGTAAGTGTTTTCTATTGATTTCCTGTATGTTAATCGCCATATACCGAGTATTGCACAAATTATGCCATAATTGTAATTTTAGAGAATATTAGCAATTTTAATAATGTATCAATTTCATTAATATTAGTATATTATTTATTAAAAAAGCTATAATACGATATATAATATTGATTATTATCAATATTTTAATATTTTAGTAAAACAGTATCATATTATAAAAAAACGTAATATGTTTTCCACTTTAAGTCCCTTATACCAGCAAGATTAGAGTTCGGGTGATTATAAATATTACCAAACGATGAGTCGATAAACTATTATTATGTTTTTTGGTTTGCTATGGTAAGCTAAATATTCATGTCAACACAATACCTAGAAACAACTAAAGATGTTTATAAGAAGGCAGCAGAAAATCCTGATGTAGGCTTATGTTGTACAACAACTCCTATATGGCAATTGCCGGGATTGACTATTCCTATCAGAATGCAGCAAATGAATTATGGTTGCGGATCAACCGTGCATCCAAGAGATCTTGTGAATAATCCAAGAATTTTATATGTTGGGGTTGGAGGAGGAATGGAGTTACTGCAATTCGCTTATTTTTCAAGACAAAAAAATGGAGTAATAGGTGTAGACGTTGTTGATGAAATGTTGGCAGCAAGTAAAGATAATTTTAAGGAAGCTGAAGAAACAAATGAATGGTTTAAGAAAGAATTTGTTGACCTGAGAAAAGGGGATGCATTGAATCTTCCTGTTGAAGATAATACAATCGATGTAGCTGCTCAGAATTGTCTTTTTAACATATTTAAGCAAGATGAACTTATTCAGGCATTAAAAGAAATGTATAGAGTGTTAAAGCCTGGAGGTAGACTTGTAATGAGTGATCCAATCTGTGAAACAGAAATTCCTGAAAATCTAAAGGAAGATGAGAGACTTCGAGCATTATGTTTGAGTGGTTCTATTCCTTTACAGCAATACGTTCAAATGATAACTGATGTAGGATTTGGAACTGTAGAAGTTCGTGCAAAAAGACCCTATAGAATTCTAGATCCTAATCATTACAATACTCCTGAAATGATTTTTATTGAGAGTGTAGAAGTTTGTGCAATAAAAGATAAAATGCATGTAGATGGACCTTGTGTTTTTACAGGAAGAACTGCTATTTACTTTGGCAATGATGAATTTTTCGATGATAACAAAGGACACACACTCCTTCAAAATATGCCTTTGGCAATTTGCGATAAGACTGCAATCGCACTTTCGAATTTAAATAGAAATGATATTTTTATTTCCGGAAGTACATTCTTTTATGATGGGGGAGGATGTTGTTAGTTTTAAAGCTCTAATGCTCTAGAGCTTTAATGCTCTGATGCTTTGAAGTTGTCACTATGTTTATGCTGCAAATCGAATGATGATTCATTCTTCATTGGCACTTGCTCTGTATCAAAAATTTAATCTATAATAAAAATGGTAGTCCCGACAGGAATCGAACCTGTATCAAAAGTTTAGGAAACTTCTATTCTATCCATTGAACTACGGGACCATCATGTCTTGAAATATTGAATCTGTGGATTTTTAAAAAATACACGGTGTAAATATTTACTTCATTAAGTAAATCGAATCAATATCTACTATTTTGAAATAACAAAGTTGTGTTATTTTATGGAATTTATTCTGGCTTTCCTCTTATATTCAAAATAATTTATCATAAATACTCCTGCAAGAGTAAATATTGAACCTAAAATCATTTGAGCACTAAGACTTTCGTTTAGAAACAAGACACCTAACTGCATGGCAATTATTGGGTTAATATAAGATTGGATACTTACAATTGGTGCAGGAAGATGTTTGAGGGCATAAATGTAGGCAGTATATGCGACCAGCGACCCAAGAATAATAAGGTACATCCAGATTCCAATGATCTTTGGTGTAAGTAGAAATTGACTTATGTCTTCATTGATTCCACAGTAGATTCCCAGAGGAATACTTGCAAATATCATTTGAAATCCCGCAGCCATAAGTGGGGAGCTGTGATAATGCTTTGATTTAGAAATTACTGACCCAATTGCCCAGGAGGCTATGGATATAAGAGTAAATAAAATACCAATTGCGTTATTATCTAACTCAAAAGGCAACTTAATTTTATCTGCACAAATAATAAATAAGCCACTGAAACCTAATAAAATTCCTATCCACGCAAGTGGCCCAATTTTATCTGAAGGTCGATATATATGTGTAAGAAATGAAATCAGAATTGGCGAAGTTGCAGCTAGAATTGCACTTAAACCACTATCAATGTATTTTAAACCAAGCACGCCAATTCCATTTCCAATACTTAATAACAAGAAGCCAAGAAAGGCCTGAAAAGCAAGGTATTTTAAGTCTGGAAATTTCTCTTTTCGAATCGCAAAAATGTAAAATAAAAGACAGATGCCCGCTACACTATGTCTTACCGTTGCAAATAAAAAGGGTGGAATAAGTCCAACACCAACTTTGTTTACCAAATATGTGGTGCCCCAAATTATACATGTTAAAGTCAATGCAATGTAAGGGCGGGAAATGTTTTTCATTGATCAGGAGCTATTTTAAATTTTATCCCGTCAATAGATTCATTCACCTTAATTTGACATGCAAGTCTGCTTGTATCATTTACATGAAATAAGGTATCCAACATATCCAGCTCTTCATCGCTTGGAAGATGTAAAACATGATCTGATTGAATGTATACCTGGCAAGATCCACACAATGCTAGGCCACCGCATGTTCCCATAACTCCTAATTCTGCGCTTTTGCAAATTTCCATGAGATTAAATCCACAATCAGCCGGAATCTCAAATTCATGAATAACATCATTACGATCTGTTATGTGAAGAGTAATGAGTTTATCCATAATAATTATGATAGTTCTTTTATTCCTGTTACAGTAGTATATTTAAAACTTGGATCTTTGCCATTGTGGATAATTTTATACGCAGATTGAACCATAAGAGTCGCTTCATGAAATCCACATAATATAAGTTTTAATTTGCCTTCATAGGTATTTATATCACCAATTGCAAATATCCCTGGAATGTTAGTTGAGTAATCAAAAGTATTTACCTCAATGGCAGATTTATTAAGTTTTAATCCCCAATCCGCTATCGGCCCAAGTTTAGGAACAAGTCCAAATAAAGGAATGAAATAGTCTAATGCCTTTTCTATTACTGTTCCATCGTCTGTATGAATTTTTACAGATTCCAAATGTGTTGAACCCGATAATTCTTTAACTTCTGCATTTGTAATTAATTCTATTTTGCCAGATTGAACAAGTTGTTTGACTTTATTGACAGACTCCGGTGCACCTCTAAATTCTGTTCTTCTATGAATCAGACTAACCGATTTAGCAATATCTGTAAGGAAAATTGCCCAATCAAGGGCTGAATCGCCTCCACCTGAAATTACTAATTTTTTATTTCTGTACTTTTCAGGATCAGGAATTATGTAATCAATTCCCTTATTTTCAAATTTAGTTATGTCATCAATTAGCGGTTTGCGGGGTTCAAAGTTTCCAAGTCCTGCTGCAATCGCAATTACTTTTGAACGAATCAAGGTTCCTTGATTTGTAACCAATTCAAATTCTTCAGTCTGTCGCTTTAGGTCAACGACAGTTTCACCAAGAGTAAATTCAGGCTTAAAGGGAGCGATCTGTTTCATTAAATTACTCACCAATTCTGAGGCGAGAATGCTAGGCAGGCCTGGAATATCATAAATAGGTTTTTTAGGATAAATTTCAGTAAGCTGACCTCCAGGTAAGGGCAGGGAATCAATGAGATGGCACTTTAATCCCAATAAACCAGCTTCAAAAACAGCAAACAAACCACAGGGTCCTGCTCCTATAATAGCAATGTCTGTAGTATGAACATTCATAAGGCAAAAATAATAATTAAAAGTAGGAAATTCTGTGATAAATATGATTAATTGTAGAATTCAATACTTTATTTTAAAGATTCTTTAAAAAAAATACTTTCATTCTGAACTATTAGTTTTCTCTATAATTGCCATTGCCTTTATTTCCGTTTTATAATGTTTTATCAGGAATTCAATAAAACTAGGGCCGAATTTTAAATAATAGGAAAGTCCATTTTCGTGTCTTTCCTGAAGTGAGAGATTTGGAAATAATAGCTCCTTTACCTTTTCAATTTTACGAATTGAAATTTCACTTTTGCTTTTTTCAGCTTTTTCAACTTTTCCTTTTATGTGTTCAAGAGATTGTTTGATGCGAATGATATCAGAAGCAATGGAATTCTGCGTGGAATTATCTAATTTATTTGTGATTTGTGTTAAGTTATCAATTTCTTTTAAAACTGAAGCTTCTGTTGATGAATATTTGTCAAGGAAATCAGAATTATTCTTTAAATATTGACTCACAATATTTTCAATCGGCATAAGAAAATCTAGCAATTGCAAATCTAAAGTCTGAATTTTTTCAACTACTGAAATAGGGTAGTGGATTGCACTAAATCTTCTCCATAAAATAGGATAGCTAATATTTAAAAGTTCAAAAACGTTTTTCAATTGTAACCAATATGAAACTTCAGCACCACCACCAACAAAAACTACATTGGGGAATAGGTATTCCTGATAAATAGGTCTTGCTACTACATTCGGACTAAAGTTTTCCGGAGCTTGTTGCAATTCATTTTCAATTTGTTCTTTTGTCCAATTAAATCGCTTGTCTTTGGTGACGAACATTCCCTCTGATTTCTGAATCAGAACACGATAATTATCTTGCAGATAGAAAAGATTTAAATCATGTGTATGGGCTTGCGGTGTATGTTTTTTACTTTTAATTATTCTTTCAGCTTCTTCGCTATATGATTTTATAATTCCTTGTTGAATTTCTTTATGAAAGTATGGAATGGCTAGCTTTTTTGCTTTAGCATCATCGGGGTTAAAATAAAGAATATCATAACTTCCAAATATTGAATAAAAAAACTTTTGATAGAATTGATTATAATCTTTTGAACTTTCTACATATTTTGTATATGAATCAATACAAGCTATAGCATTTTCATTATTTTGAAATAATAACTTAAGTTGATTCAATATTGGAATAATATCCTGACAATTTTTTCGCCCATTGGCACCTTCTTGATTTGAATTCCAAACAAGTTCTTCTTGAAACACTTTAATTTTTTGAATTTCTTCAAAATCATGATCTTCAGTTCCTGAATAGTAAATTACCAAAAAATCATATTCAGGATACATCTGAACTAATTCTTTTTGAAGGGTTAGGCAATGTATGATTTTATACCACCAATATAGATGCCCTCCTAGGAGTAAAGGTTGATGGGCGCAAATTATAGAAAAGGTATTTTCGTTTTTTATTCTTTGTATGAGTGGTACTTTATTCAGGAATTCACTATCCAAATGCTGATCCAATAAAATATTTGCAATTTCCTCTCTGTTGTTATAATTCTTTTTCTTAGATTCTATTTGCAATTTAATGTTTTCTAAACTAGGAACATTTTCTATTAATGAACCAAATTCATTAGGGGAGAGCCAATATTCAAGGTCTAAAGATTTGAATCCTTTTATGTCTAAAGGAGATAGACTGAGTAATTCTGCATTAAATTTCAGCAAGGATATTTTATTTAGATACGATAATTAATAAAATTCGATCCAAAATGTTCATATATTTTAATTCATCTTGAAATGTAAAGATGGCTTACTTTTATGACTCCAAAGTACAATGATCAGTTATATATTTAAGCAAATAGGGCTCGGCATCATTTCTGTTGTATTTGTTGCAATAATAATCTGTGGAATTGTTTTTTATTCGCCGGTCGATCCGGCTCGTATGAGCTTCGGACAACGTTCTGACGAAGAAACCATTCAACTCTTCAAAAAAAAGTATTTCCTGGATCAGCCATTGCATATTCAGGTCTTTAGATTTTTTGAAGATTTGTCCCCGATACAATGGATTTCCAAAGATGATTTACGCCTAAACGATTATTCTTACAAAAGTTTGTCAGTATGGAAAGATAATATTCTTATTCTTAAAAAACCATATGGACGACAATCATACAGCACTGGCAAACCTGTTTTTGAAATGATTGCACAAGCACTTCCATCGACTTTCGCATTGGCATTCATAAGTATTTTGTGTGCGGTATTTTTAGGATTAATCCTTGGATTTATTTCTGCTCTTCATGTTCACTCTAAAACCGACAAATTTATTCTAGCTTTTTGTTCGCTTTCTTATGCGATACCTAGTTATGTTAGTTCGTTAATAATCGTAATACTATTTGCATTTGTCTGGGGTAATATTACAGGATTGCCAATACAAGGTAGCTTATGGGAATTTAGCGATGAAGGTGAATTGCAGTTGCAGTTGAAGAATCTTATTTTGCCTGTATTGGCTTTGGGAATCAGGCCCGTTAGTATGATTGCGCAAATGACACGTGTTGCAAGTCTGGATGTAATACAATCTGATTTTGTGCGAACAGCAAGAGCGAAGGGCATTAATAACATTAAACTTATTTACGATCACTTATTGCCGAATTGTATTAATCCGATTCTAACGACCATAAGCTCTTGGTTTGCCTCTCTGCTTGCAGGTTCTTTTTTTGTGGAATTTGTGTTTAACTATAAAGGATTAGGCTTGTTGACAATTAGTGCATTAAATCAATTTGATGTACCCTTAATTTTAGGGTGTTGTATAGTTGTTGTTATAATCTTTGTTATAGTAAATCTGATAACCGATTTACTCTATGCTTATTTTGATCCAAGAATAAGGATTGCTTAAAACTTAAATCCGATTGTTCCCAATAATCTTGACTCGGATTTATCGAACGCTAAATTTTGATTGAAGAAATTAATGTGCTCGCCATACTTGCTAAAATTGCCTTCATGTCTGAGATCAAAAGTGAGTAAGCCGAAATCAAATCCAAGTCCAATTTGATAACCATAAGTAGCAGATTGAAATTTTTCTTTATAACCACTTACATTAACAAGATCTGATTTGTTGTTTAAAAAAATATGCGCTACAGGTCCTGCATTAATTCTGAAAATCCCAAATTTTCCACCCATTATAAATGGGATGTCAAGTTTTTGATACCGCTCATCTCTAAGTGAATCACTGGTCTGAAACATCCCGAATTCTCTTAATTTAAAAGTTGTTTTATTCGTATTGAATACCAATTCAGGTTGGATAAAAAACTTACCTATGGAGTAACGAATAAAACCTCCTATATGAAATCCATAATTGGCTTCCTGGAAGGAAAGTGTAAATGAATCTAATTGATTGTCGTTCTTGATTAGAAAAGAATTGGGTTTTATATCCACGCTGGAACCACCTAATAAAACTCCCCATTCAAATTGTGAATGGCCAATTGTTGAACAAAGGAGAAAAATACCAAGGATAAGAGAATACAGCTTCATCAGAAGATTTTGCACAAATTAACGGAGTAAATTCCAGAGATGTTATACCTTACGGACTTGTTAGCAGAATCTTAACTCTTTGGAAATGATTATTCGAACAGCTGAATACATAGGCTCTTTTCCCAAATTCACCTCCCTGCCTGAAAGTTCAGCACCTGAATTCTGTTTTTGGGGTAGGTCTAATGTTGGTAAGAGCTCATTGATTAACTACTTATGTAACCGTAAGGGATTGGCGCTAACTTCATCAACTCCCGGAAAAACTGTTAATTTTAACCTCTTTCAAATCAATAATGAATTCATAATTGTTGATTTACCAGGATATGGATATGCTCAGGTTTCAAAGAAGCAAAGGAATTTTTGGAATCATGAGATTGATAAATATTTAAAAGCCAGAAAAACCCTTATAACTGTTTTTTTGTTGGTAGATATTTCAATAGATATACAAAAAACAGATCTTGAAAAAATTCAATTTCTAGGAGAGTTTCAAATTCCGTTTGTTATTACATTTACAAAATCTGATAAAATTAAGAAAGCCGAATTATTGCACAACATTGAGACTTATAATGCAAAGCTTCATGAATCCTGGGAGAATTTACCTCCACAGATTATGACCACAGCAATAAAAAATTCAGGTAAAGAAGAAATTTTAGAATATATATCTTCGCATCTGAATGCTCAATCCATTAAATTATAAGCCGAAATGAAATCTCCTCTCATTGAAGATTTGAATCAATGGCCGATTAGTAAGCTTAGCGTCCAAAGAGACGAATTTGTTCAGCAAGTTATTAAGGATGTTGATCGCCAATTTAATCATTTAGGTTCATTGGAGCTTGATCAGGCATTGTCGAAAACTATCTTCCAGGAAAGGCAGCGTGTCAAGTCTAATCCCTGGAAAGCAGATCCTCCGAATGAAGCAGCTTATTTTAAAAAACTTTTAAAAGAATACAATGAAAGTAAGGAATCGGAAATAAGTTTTCAAAAAAACAAAGAATCTACCCACCGACTTATTCATCGCTACACTGAAGAAATAGCCGGTTCCTTTACAATTCCTACATTTCATTTTGCGAGAAAAATATTATCCAGGTTTTTCGAAGTGGTATACAACCCTTTAAGCTTTAGTATCTTTTATAGTACTAAAAAGTTACAGGGAAGGCTCTCAAAAAAAATGATTATTAATGGAGAAATTGATTTGGTAAGAAAACTTTTTCCTGGCAACTCAATTGTGCTTGTTCCTACACATTCCAGTAATCTTGATTCCATTCTTGTCGGATTCATGTCTCATGCATTTGGAGGAATGCCAGCATTTACTTATGGTGCGGGATTGAATTTGTTTGATTCAGAATTTTTTGCATTTTTCATGAATAGGCTGGGGGCCTATAGAGTTGATCGGAGAAAGAAAAATCCAATTTATCTGAATACACTTAGCACCTATTCCAGATTGATAGTAGAAAAAGGTGTGAATATGATATTTTTTCCCGGAGGAACAAGATCCCGATCCGGTGAAGTAGAAACGAAGCTGAAGCTGGGATTGCTAAACGCTGTTTTATTGGCGCAGCGAAACTTGTTAGAGAGAAAAGATAGCAGGAAAGTCATTATTGTGCCTGTGGTTATTGGATATGAGTCTGTTCTTGAAGCAAGAAGTTTAATTCTTCAGCATCTTCGTGCAAGTGGCCAGGAGAAATTTATTGTGCGAGAGAAAAATTCTCCAATAAAAGAATATATCAATTTTATTTGGGGCCTTATCAAAAAAGAATCGAAGGTGTATCTTACTTTCGGACAACCTATTGATGTTTTTGGGAATGCAGTTAATGATCAGGGAAAAAGTATTCATCATCTGGGTGGTGAAATTCATCTTGAAGATTATTTTATTCGGGAAGAAATGTTCGTTCATGATTCCCAGCGAGAAAGCATATATACAAAAGAACTTGCAGAAAGTATTGTAAGTCAATATAGGAAGTTCAATTTTATTACTCCGAGTCATCTTGTTTCTTTTTGCGCTTTTCGGTTTTTTAAAAATAGACATCATGGAATTGATGATATAGCATTGGTGCAACTACCGGAAGAAGAATTTAATTTTTCAATAGATGAGTTTGAAGTATTTGTTCAAGAAGTTATAAATAATTTACAATCTTTAGAGAAACAGAAAAAAGTCACTTTGTCAGAAGAGTTGTATAAAAGTGTTCAAGATATTATTCAGGAAGGAATAAATAGGGCGGGTATATTTCATAATAGAAAAGTGTTATTTGTCGAGAATAATCGTTTGCAATCAGATGATTTATTCACACTTTACTATTACTATAATAAATTGGTTAATCTGGAATCAGAGATTTTTGAACATTAGAAGACGGATATCATTATGAAGTATTTTGTTTTTGACCTTGAGGCAAGTTGCTGGAAGGACAATCGTGAGAATCGACAGGAGATTATTGAAATCGGAGTTTGTATTGTAGATGAATATGGTCGATTGGGAAGAACTTTTAGTTCGTTTGTTAAACCGGTTTTAAATCCAACACTAAGTGCATATTGCAAAGGACTTACAGGCATAAATCAAGCGGATATTGATAAAGCAAAACCATTTCCATATGTAATAGATAAACTTATGGATTGGGCTGAAATTCCGGATACAGAATATGTTTATTGTGCTTGGGGCTCTGCTGACATAAAATTACTTCAACATGATGCACAATTACACCGGATGGAAATTGAATGGTTGGATCCTTATGTAGATATAAAATCTCAATATCATAACAATAAGGATATTTCTAATCCCAGCGGGTTGTACAAAGTTTTGAAAAAAAATGGATTTGAGTTTGAAGGTGAAAGGCACAGAGCACTATCTGATGCAACAAACTTGTCGAGAATTATTGCCAAATACATCGATGAATGGGTTTATTAATTCTAACGGATTTTATTAAATCATGAATAAAATTTCTGTAGAAGATTTTTTAAAAAGTAGAGAGAAAAATATTCCTTTAATTGATACAAGGACGCCGCTGGAATTTGATCAGGGAAATATAAAATATGCACACAATTTACCCTTGCTTTCTAATGAAGAAAGAATTTTAATTGGAACCATTTACAAGCAGGAAGGAAAAAATGCTGCAATTGATGCCGGGATTAATGTTATAGCGCCAAAGTTAGGTTTATTACGAGATCGAATCAGATCCGATTTTCCACAGGACGAACTTTCAATTTATTGCTGGCGGGGTGGTATGAGGAGTAGTAGCATGGCATGGTTTATGGAACTTTTAGGAAAACGAGTTTATGTTCTAATTGGAGGATATAAAGCATATCGTCATTATGTGATTGAAGAACTTTCGACCTTAAAATTGCATTTAATTGTACTGGGAGGAAGAACAGGATCAGGTAAAACAAATATTTTGAATAGCCTTAAAAACCTTGGAGAACAAATTATTGATTTGGAAAAATTAGCGGATCATAAGGGTTCGGCTTTTGGCTCAATAGGTTCAAAAAAAAGTGTAGGAACTGAAGAATTCGAAAATGAAATATTTGAAGCACTTCGTGTGATGGACCTTTCTAAACCGATTTGGATAGAGAACGAAAGCAGGGGAGTTGGGGTTGCACAAATTCCAAATAACATCTGGAATCAAATGCGGGAAGCAACAGTTGTACATTTGGAAATAGAGGACAATGATCGATTAAATAATTTAGTTCAAGATTACAATCCTGTTCAAAGAAATGAATTGGTAGAATCATTTGAGAAAATCAGGAAGAGATTAGGACATGAGAATACAGATCAAGCGATATTATTTGTAAAAGAAGGAAACTTAAAAGAGGCTGCAAGAATAGCATTGGAATATTATGATAAAACCTATGAATTTGGTTTGAGGAAACGCAGTCAAGAAAAAATAATTACAGTAAAAACAGATGAAGCGAATCCTGAATTGATCGCAAAAAAGATTCAACAATTAGGAGTGAAATGAATAAAGTAAAGTTGACACAATATAGTCATGGAGCAGGATGTGGTTGCAAAATATCACCATCAATATTAGATTCTATCTTGCATTCTGAAATAAAACCTTTTTTTCCGGACCTTATCGTAGGATATGATAAAAGAGATGATGCAGCAGTTTTAGACTTAAAGAATGGAACGGCTTTGATAAGTACTACGGATTTTTTTATGCCAATAGTAGATGATGCATTTGATTTTGGTCGAATTGCATCTGTTAATGCGATAAGCGATGTTTACGCAATGGGTGGAAGACCCGTTATTGCCATTGGAATATTGGGTTGGCCGGTTGACAAATTAGCTCCTGATATCGCTGCAGAGGTCATTAGAGGTGCTAGAGAAGTTTGTAATGAAGTATCTATTCCATTGGCCGGCGGACATAGCATTGATAGCCCTGAGCCAATTTTTGGTCTTGCGGTAAATGGTCTTGTTGAAGTTAACAGATTAAAGACGAATGCTAGTTCAATCGCAGGGGACATAATTTATCTAACGAAACCTCTAGGCGTGGGAGTTTTAACTACAGCCGAAAAGAAAGCGATATTAAAGGATGAACATAAAGATCTTGCTAAAGAGAGTATGTTGAAAGTGAACAAGATTGGCCGGGTTCTTTCCGAATATTCTTTTGTTCATGCGATTACGGATGTAACTGGTTTTGGACTTGGAGGACATTTGCTGGAAATGTGTGAAGCTTCAAATCTTAACGCATTTATACATTATGTTAAGTTGCCTCTGATCCATAATTCGATTTTGGATTACATTCAGTCAGGAGCTGTTCCGGGTGGGACTCATAGAAATTGGAAATCCTATGGGCATAAGATTAAATTGAGTAACGATGAGTATCTTCCAATTGTAGCGGATCCTCAGACAAGTGGTGGATTATTAATTTCTGTAGATCCAGCCAATGCAAGTGAATTTGAAAGTATACTAAAAGAGAATAATTGTATAGTCAATGAAATAGGAAGGTTTACAAAATTTGCTCCCGAAAGTCAATATCGAATTATAATAGAATAAGGTTAATAGCCTAATAACCAAGAAGGAACAACTTAACATAATATAAATTATCGGCAAAATATCTATATTATCTGATAATCAATAGTTTATAAATGCGATTTGTCATGAATTCATTAAACACATGTCACATTTTATGCAACTTTTATATTATAGTTTTTATGTTGGTGTTCTAGGAACTGACAGAAAGAGCTGGGGATTTCAGGATGATAAAGTACCTGCTTACAGCCCTAGAGAGGCACTAATCATTCATCGGGTAATTAAGAACAATTGTAAGGAATATAGTTTTAAGCCTAACTATAACTATTACAGATCGATTTATAGGTATATGATCGAATACGAAAGAAAGCCTGGTAAAGGAAAAACAAGAATGGACTTTGTAAAGGTCCGTGAGTTCACAGAATACCAGATTATGGCTATTCTAAAAAGGGATTTTGAAAAGGAATTTTAAAAAATATTAATCTTTCTTCGGATTAGCATAGTCTTCTGTTGGTTCATTCAACATTGAATTAAGTGGATAAGCTTTTAATAATTTATAAGCATTATCTAAATGACTGGGAATTGGAATGTTTAATCTTTCACAAAGTGTTCCTATATAATTGAAATAATAACTTGTTTTTTGCTCAATTGAAATAATCTCACTGTTACTGTTATGTGAGAAAATATATACTCCCATATTTTCCGAGATACATAACATTGTATCAATATGAAGCCATCCATAGATTTTTAAATGTTCGATTAGTTCCTCTTCAGAAATTTGTGGTAAAATCATAAGCGTCAAGCCATTTCAAGATGAAGAGTTTTTCTAAAAGTTTTCTTGTTCTTTACGTGTGAATCTAACTCAACTGAATGGGAGTTTTTAAAATATTCATAGGCTAGTTTTGATTCTATGAGTCTAAGTAGTGTTTCAATTGCTTGTTCTTCAGTGGAGCCATCCGCTACCAATTTACTAAACTTTCCTTCTCCACAAGCAATATAATTTCCAACTGTGGGGTAATGCTCAACTGTCATAGTTACTTCAATCATACACTATTTTTTCTTGTAAAGGCAAATGTATTACACAAATTTCATAAAGTATTCATATTTAACACTTAAG
>JABFRV010000108.1 GCA_013140975.1 Saprospiraceae bacterium | reverse complement strand
AAAATGTTTTGTAAAACCCAGTACTTTACCAACTTTTGCAACTTCCAGTGAATTTTCAGAATAATATTTAATGGAACTGTCTAAAGCAACCAACAATAAGCTATCTCCTTTAGCATATCTGCCGAAATTGGCAAGGCTCAAGCCTTTTAAATAATTATTGTTAATCGTTTGTGCATAAGGATAAGATTTATAATATTCAAATAATGCATCGCAAAGAATTGCATATTCAAAAGCCTGAAAATACTTTCTTGAGTTGATAAGATTATTTGCATGATACTGAATACTATCAACTAACTTAATGCGGTATTCCATACTGTATTGATCAAGCAATGGAAGAATCTGTATTAAGCTATCCTTCGTATATCTTTTATGATCCAGGTTAAAATCCTGACTATAAATCCGTCCAATTAATAAATAAATCGAGAAGATAAGTAGCAATCTTAGTCTAGTCAAAAATGAGGTGTACATACAAAATTCAATTAAATATCAGTTCAAATATAAACAACAACTTTGATATTTAGAATGATTTATCTATTTACAAAAACCATAATATTAAAATTTGGTTTTGACTCATACGTGTCCAAAATATATTCCAAATAAGTGGCTATCAAGCGAATATATTTTTAACCATAAACTTTAGTTTGGGGTTAAAAGATACTTATAAATAAAGGGCTTCAGCCCTGAATTAAATAATTATATTGGACGGTTGTAGTTTTGACTATGAACTAAATTTATTCTATAAAATTAATTGTACATTTCAATTGTAGCTTTAACTTTACTTTCGTTCCACTAATTCTTGAATTTATCTCTAGCTCTACTTATAAAACTCATCCTTTCATCTTACTATATTCGTTCAGAACTTCGCAACTCAATAATTCCTAACTTTTAATTCTTCCTGCAAAATTGCGGGATTTCGCTACGCTCAATAATTTTTATTTCTTAGCTGAATAAGGAAATCCCCTACTCTTCATCAACGCTGCAATACTTGGAGCTTTGCCTCTGAATTTCTTATAGCCTTCAGATTCGTTAAGGGTTCCGCCTACTGAAAAAACATAATCAACTAAACGTTTTCCTACCACTTTGTCATATGCTCCTTTTCCTTCAGTAAATGCTTCATAAGCATCTGCACTATGAACATCGGACCATAGGTACGAATAATATCCTGCTGAATATCCATCATCTGAAAAAATATGACCAAACTGTGGTGTGCGATGACGCATTACCATCTCTTTTGGCATTTTGAGTTTTTCCAATTCTGTTCTTTCAAATGCATCAGGATCTATAGCTTGATTACCTGCTAAATGTAATTTCATGTCGACTAACGCACTTGCAAGGTATTCTACTGTTGAAAATCCCTGATTGAATTTAGATGAATTTTCAATTCGCTGAAGTAATTCTTTTGGTATTGGCTTACCCGTCTGATAATGCAATGCATAAGTATTTAATATTTCCGGCGTTGTTAACCAACGCTCCAATATCTGCGAAGGAAATTCTACGTAATCGGTTGCAACATTTGTCCCGCTTAACTTAGGATATGTAACATTGGAAGCCAATCCATGCAACGCGTGGCCAAATTCGTGAAACAATGTTGTTGCATCATCAAATGATATTAATATCGGTTCGCCTTCTTTACCTTTAATAAAATTAGAATTATTTGAAACGATTGTTGTCACCTCTCCATTGAATCTGCTTTGCTCTCTATAAGCAGTCATCCAGGCTCCTGAGCGTTTACCTTCTCTTGCATAAGGATCAAAATACCAGAGCCCGATTTGTTTACCACTTGTTTTATCACTCACTTTCCATACTCTTACGTCAGGGTGAAAAACAGGAACATCATTTATTTGCGTAAAACTCATATTAAACAATTCACCGGCCATCCAAAACATTCCCTCTCGCATTTTTTCCAACTGAAAATATGGCTTAACTTCCGATTCATCGAGATTGTATTTATCTTTTCTAACTTTTTCTGCATAGTATCTGTAATCCCATGGTTCGATTTTGATTCCAGCTTTTTCCTTGTCTGCTATTTTTTGCATGTCAGCAACTTCTTCATGAACTCTTGCAACTGCAGGAGTCCATACTTTTTCCAATAATTCAACAGCTGCTTCAGGAGTCTTTGCCATTTTATTACTCAATCTCCAATGTGCATGCGTTGGATAACCATATAATTTAGATCGCTCTGCACGAAGTCTTAAAATTTCTGTTATTCCTTTGTTATTATCATTGGCATCTCCATTATCTCCACGATTAACAAACATCCTCCATGCTTTCTCACGCAATTCTCGGTTAGGGCACCCACCTAAAAATGGCTCGATTGAAGATCGAGTATTAGAGATTATCCAACCGCTCTTCTTTTTTGCTTTTGCTTTTTCTGCAGCTGCTGTTAATAATTCAGCTGGAATACCGACAGTATCTTTTTCCGTTAATTCCAAAAATTTTCCCTGTTCATCAGCCAATAGATTTTGACTGAATTTTGTATTCAGAGTCGCAAGTTGAGTATTAATATCCGCTACTTTCTTTTTTTGTTCATCATTTAACTTAGCGCCAAAATAAACAAATTCAGTATAATATTTCCAGGCCAGTCTTTGTTGCTCAGAAGTCATTGACTTTAATTCCTGACTATTATAAACTGTTTCAATTTTAGAAAATAAACTGGAGTTCTGATAAATCTTATCAAAATAAGCTGCAACGCGTGGTTGTATGTCTTCTTCAAGTTTTTGAAATTCCGGAGTGCTCAGATTTGAACTCCAGACATAAAAGAGATTGAGGAAATTATTAAAATGAACCTGGTTTTTCTCCAGAGCTTCGAGAGTATTCTGAAAGGTTGGAGCATCTGCATTTTCTGAAATAGCCTTAATCCGAATAATATCGTCTATCAGTAACTTTTCAAAAGCAGGCTTAAAATGCTCAAGCTTAATTTTGTCAAAAGGTGGAAAACCATTGTAGTTTCCCGTCCATGTCTCCAACAAAGGATTGGGTGCTGCGTCATTTGAAATAGTTTTATCTTCTTGTTTCTTTTTGTTACAAGCCACAATACCTGCTATAACCAGGCAAAGTAATAAATAGAATCCTGCTAACTTCATAATAGTAATTTGGTTGCAAGATAAAAATAATTTACATGGCTAGTGTAATAAATTAGTTAATGAAGATAACGGTCTGGTACTTGCGATGTGCCGTCGCAAGTGTTTAAGCCAAAAGAAATGAATATTTTTTTCATTAACTGCCAAAAGTGGAAATTTATGTTATTTGGCGGTATAATCGCAAGTAAAGTGTTAGTGGATGGCTTTCATTTCACTAGTTGTTTTTTCATTGCAGCTTGAACAAATTGATTAAGGCTAATTCCTTCTTTGGTTGCTTTGATGTACGCTAGCTCATGAAGCTTTGGGTCAATTCTTACATTAAATGATCCTTTAAAGGATTTATTAACACGCCTTCCCGTTTCTTCACACAAGGCTTTATAATCCATTACAGCTTCCTTAAATGATTTTTTTAGTTCTTTAACCGAAGATCCTTCGAAAGTAACTAAATCATTAATTCCTTCAAGTTTTCCGAAAAAGGTTTCATCAACCGAAGAAAAGTGAACGGATCCTATAACATCCTCAAATAACAATCTATCAATCATAATAATTTATTTTGTTCTAAATGCGCACAAATAAGTTTTATTTGATAATCTTTTAATTCATTTCCAGGGTGAGGTTTATGCAATCTAATTAACAATTTTTTATTATCGTTATAAAATGCTACTCGCGATCCACTGGTCTTCCCTGTTTTAATTTCTTTATATCCTAGCTTGGAAAGCACATAGATCAATTCGGTATAAGTTATTGTCCCTGAACCGTTTATTATACGGTCTAGTATTTTCTGGAATTTACTCACTTAGCAAATATACAACATTATAACATTTGCAACTGAAATTTAGTTCCAATATAAGCTGTACACCAACGTCTGTAAATGCGCCATATGGCGTAAATACCGGATACAAATATAGTTTAAACTTAAAAAGTTCAAGGTCTCATAAACTTCTTAGCTCCTATTAAATCTCCATTAGATTCAAAGACATTTACCATATAAAAACCTACGGAAAGTTGAGATATATTGATTTTATCATTATTATCAATATTGTGTTTGCTAATTTTAAATTGATCATTAGTAAGAATGAGATATGTAAAAAAATCTAAAAGTTGGTTTGCTCAGGAAAGAACAAGCTACATATATCGATTCAATATCAATATGTAGTCTATTCTATTTAAAATATAAGACTAACAAACACCGCATTACTTCTTAATAAGCTTTCCGGATGCAAGGTTTGTAAATTTATCAGAATCAATTATTCGATAAAAATAAACACCGGGTAAAAATTCACTCAGGTTAAACTCAATTCCAGATTCTGCTTTTAATTTCTTTTTTTGGCCTACTTGTCTGCCTTCAAGGTTATATATCTTTATTTCATAGGCTCCGAAGTAATTCTTTACTTCAATTCTAAGCGTATTGGTTATTGGATTTGGATACGCTTTTATTTCTATACCGTCCCTGATTTTATGATCAGTAGAAACAACTACTTCTATAAAATTGGTATCAATTGTATGAAAAACTGTGTCCGTAAGCACAAGAGAATTCTGATCAAAGTAAATTGCTGCAGAATTCTTAATGATCGTTGGAATTTTTACATTTGAAATGGGTTGAACTAAAAATGAAACAAAACCATGTGAACCCAAATAATCGGTAGTACTATCAGGAAGATTAATGTTATTAAACACAAACTTGACTTCTCTTGTGCCAGAATCAAGAATTACATTATACTCATGGCTTGAAGCTAAATTGTAAATTGAAAACAAATCCAAATTTTGATCAATAATATCCTTGATTACTACATTTTTAGCCGGAGCAGTACCAACATTCTGAAAATGAATTTTATACTCAACAACATCATCTTTGCTAATTTTATGTTCATTTCCAAAACCTATTGGATTAGCAACTTTCATATTGGGATCATATGGATTTCCAATACAATCAAAATAGGAATTTAACTGATTGCCAAAAGCGGAGTATTGAGTTTTATTAATATCAATGATTTGAATCGAATCATAATTACAATTAATCAAATGCGAATTTGGTTTATTATATACAGGGAAAGTTGATACAAGATCTGAAACCAAATTATAATACTTACCTTTCAATGGCACACCAAAAGAAACAGACTGTTGACCATTTAACTTATACTGTTTCATAAATATAATAATATCATCTTCTATTATTGATACACTTTTTTCTTCTTGCATATCAATATCAGTACGGTTTGTTAAGGTAAAGAATGCTGAGTCAGTCGAGCAACTTGAATTAGCAACTATGTATGTAGATCCAATATTCTTGTATAGACAATCAATTTCCGGAAATATAAATGCTTCAAAACAAACATATCGGATGGGACTGTCACAATCTCGCTCAAACATACCAATGAATGTACCTGATTGGTTCGGGTTTAAATTTCCTAAATCAACTCGAATTCTTTTATTGGGCAGGATGATATATCTTTCTGACAAAGAAAGAATATTTACGATAGGATCCATTTGAATTTCAACATATGCGTTAACTAAAGTGGAGGTACCGTTATTCTTATAATGGAAAGTAATTGGAATAGAATTACAATCGTATGGACCAAAACTAAATCGAATCGAAGGCTCCGCGCAATTGCCTTTGGTAACTTTATTTGTTAAGAGCGCATACGAAGCATTAAAGCCATTCCATTCGGGAAGTAAATCATAATCTCTTTGATTACAAAATTTATTCTCTTCAATTGGCAATAGAGGACTTACAGAATAGTTACCAAACGGTAGTTTGAATTGCAATCCATAATTGCCGGAAATTGAATAATAATTTTTACCTAAACCTTCAGCTTTAAACCATAGGTCTTTACCATATATATCCGAAAGAGTAAATCTACAATCTCTATCGATATCAAAATAAGGTCCTAAAGTAAGTATTCCCGAACAATACCTATCGACAAAGAAAGTTGAAGTACATGTTTGTATACCTACAGGTGTCCAGATTTTTAAAATATAATCAAATAAAGATTCTTCATCTTCGCAACAGAATATTGCTTCAGGCAAAAATTGATTTTTGTAATCCTGAATGCATTCAGGTGTAGCGTCCTGAATTAAAATTTTAACAGAATCAATTTTGCAAAATGCACTTATGTTTTTTATAAAATCAATTGCGGGTATTCTCAATTCACCCCCTTTTAAGTTCTTAGGAAACGCCGGACTAGCGCATTCTAAAACAGGATCAGTATAATTTGGTCCGCAATAATATATAATTCCGGAGCATAACGATTCATCCTTCTTATCTTTCAATGAAAATATAAAAGGAAATTGTGTATTAGCGTCTAATGTCAATATTGACAGACCATTTCCAAATTCATAATCCTTTAATGGACAGGCCCTGGGAAGTATAATATCGTCTGGAATTATAACTTTATTTCCACCTAAAGGAAAGTTAACTTGAATAGAATTTTTACAACGCAATAAGGTAGTGCCGCATGGAGAATGAGTTAATGTTAGCTGACATGAATTCTTATTTCCACTTTCATCCGTAACATATACATGAACTACTTTAGGTGCTAAAAGTGTATCTCCAATAAAAATACTATCTTTTCTTAATACGGGATCAAATGAAAAAGTAAGGTCATTGAGACTTGTACAATTATCCACATAGCTTTCTAAGAAATCTTTGATATAAACATTTCTACCCTGAGGATTGGGAATTTCTACATTAACTCTAACCAGGCAATTTAGAACCGGAGGTATTGTATCCGGATTACAAGGATCCTGTGCATGTAAATGATGATTGCAAAATACGACTAAAGTATTAGTTAAAAAGAGGGCTATTAGATGATTCAAAAGTCGCTTTTTCATATTCGTAAATTTAATAACACAAAAATGCATTGGTTTTATACTACTTTCAAGTACAAAATATTATATTTGTTGCAATTATTTTGCTATCATTTTCGTTTATTAATTTGATTATCAATATATTATAACTTTTATTATTGAATTTAAAAATAACTGAATACGATCTAAAAGTATTTGAATTATTCCAAATACTTTCCAAAACTGAGAAAAAGAAATTTGAACTTTTTCTTAATTCACCGTACTTCAACACAAGGAAGGACCTAATCAGACTTTATGAAGCATTCTTTGAAAGAGAAAAGCTTGACAATCTAAAATCGCGAAAGGACCTTTATAACTTTATATATCCTACTAAGAAATATAACGATGCTGACCTTAGACAAGTATGCAATGCCTTTCATAATGAATTAAAATTTTTCTTAAGCATTGATCAATTCAATAAAGATTCCCGATTACACCAACTCAAGCTGATTGATTCTCTTAAAACCAGAACCGATAAAGAAATTTTTGACCGATATCTACCACAAGACCTGAATGATGACTTCCTTAGCTCAACAAACCTATATTATAAATATCAATTTCAACTTGAGCGATTTGAATTCAACAGTAAGCTCAGCCGAAAAGATACTAACCATTTAAATGAAGCATCTCATTCTTTAAACGAATTTTGCATCACTGAAACTCTTAGACTTGCCTGTCATTTTATTGCTAATACAAATATTTTAAAAGAAGAAATCCAACTCTTGCTTCTGGATTTTACCCTAGAATATTCTAAATCACATTTCAAATCTCTTAATAAGCTTAATAAGTTCTATTACTTAATATATAATTTAAACCTGGATTTTGAAAATACCGCAGAGTATAGTCAACTAAAAGAATACTTTTTAAATGAAATTTCCTCTCTAGAATTTCAAACCAAAAAAGAAATTACATTAATGTTGATTAATTATTGTATCCGGCAAATTAACACCGGCAAAACTCAATTTAATAATGAAGCATTCACGTTTTACAAAACCGGCTTAGAAGAATCATTATTGATAGAGAAAAAACAAATGTCAGTATTTACTTATAAAAACATTGCTTCGCTGGCAATGACCTCAGGAAAATATACTTGGGCCGAAAATTTCCTCAACGAATATAAAAGTTTCTTACCAAAGAAAGAACGTGAAAATGCCTACCAATTTAATATTTCAATCTTTTACTTCCGTCAGAACAAATATGACGAAGCGATGGCGTTATTACGATCTGTTGAATTTAAGGATGTCTTTGATAATCTGATGTCAAGAAGAATGTTATTAAGAATTTACCTTGAAAAAGATTATACGGAAGCCTTAGAATCTTTATTAGAGAGCTTTAATACCTATTTAAGAAGACAATATAAACTTGTATATCACAAAATACCGTATAAAAAATTGATACAGTATGTAAAGAAATACATCCAGATCCCAGGTTATGCTATAGAAGAATTTCATGATTTAATAAAAACGATAAGAAATGATAGTGTATTCCCGGAGAAAAATTGGTTTATTGAATATATCGAAAGGAAAAATATAAATAGATCTTAATAAATAAAAATGTGAATCAAGCATACTCTTGAATAAGCGCTAATAGGAAATTAAATTTTTTTAATAAAGCAGTAAATTATTAAAAAACAACTATCTTGCATCAATTCCACAAAACCACCAACTTTAAATCAAACATTTTACATATGAATATGAATTTTTTAATCGTTTTAGTAGCAGGATTAGTACCTGCTCTACTTGGAATGATATGGTACCACCCGAGCCTGTTTGGAAAAGCTTGGCAAAATGAAGTCGGCCATACAGATGAAAAAGTCGCCGCAATGAGAAGCAAAATGATGCTGAATATGGTCATCATGATTGTCTTTTCTATTTTTATTGCGTTTATGTTAATGCCAATTGTGAATCACCAATGGGGAGTATTTTCCTTATTGGAAAACCAACCTGGTATGCATGATGACCCTCCTTCTAATCCTGATTTTAAAATGATGATGGATAAGTACGGAACCAATTTTCGTAGTTTTGGTCATGGAGCTTTACACGGATTAATTACAGGACTTTTATTCGTTTTCCCTCTTATAAGACTTACAACACTTTGGGAAGGTAAATCCTGGAAATTTGTATTTATACAGGCAGGGTATTGGATTTTATCCTTAATACTAATGGGTGGAATTATCTGCCAGTGGGCATAAGATTTTAAACATTTCTATTTATATAAAAATGCCAATTCGAGATAATCGAATTGGCATTTTTATTTTGAACATCAGATTTCGATTTATAATTTTACAAATGGAATACTAATTAAGCTTGTTTCACTTGTCCGAACCACGATAAAGTAACAACCCGACACCAACTCTTCAACTCCAATCTTAAAAATTGTATTGTCAATAACACTCGATGAAGTAGTAATTACATTACCTAACAAATCTATAATTTCAATTTTATAGTTTCCACTTCGCAAAGTAGTTAAATCAATATTTATCTGATCTACAGTCGGGTTTGGAAAAATACTTACATTTATTTTTTCTGAACTTTGATTGTCTGATTTTAATACAATTACCCTTCTTGCAATAGGCCAATATCCTTGCAAAGCAATTAGATTGCCAGAGTTTATATTACTTATTATGGACTGCCCAATTGTTCCTTTCATCATAAGACCATTGCCTGACATTTCAGACGCACCATTTGACATAACTGAACGAGGTGATGTTACTTGACTATTTACTTGCAAACTTCCGATTATAAAAAATAAGGATATATATTTCTTCATTGTAATTTTAATTTATTAGTTCTATATTCTATTTCAAAATTTTTAGGAAAATATTTTAATACCTTTGGTTGAATCTTTAACTTTATTGTATAATTATTGAGCAGCATACGTGTAAGCTAAAAATTATTGCCTATTGTAATTAAATAAACTTTCCTCAAGTTAATTCTTACTACATTTTTAAAAATGCTTTCAACTTTGCTATTTCCTCCGGAGTTAAATCTTTCAATAAAGAAGTCACACTCTTCATTTCATTAATTTGTTGTTGTTGCTCCTTTACTGCATTTAATAGTATTGGAATTAATCCTGTATAATTCACAGACATAGTCTTATGATCATCATTTGCTTCTCTAACCAATTCCGGAACAATCTCTTTTAAATCTTGAGCCATAATTCCAAAATGCCTAAATCCATCGTCCATTGATTCTTCTTTCCATTTATAAGAATATGCATTTAATTTATTGATAACGTTGAGTCCCATTTGTAAAGGTTGTATTTCTTTTTTCATTCTTATATCAGAACCATTAAAAGCATTTCTCGAACACCAAACATCTCTCCATCGTTGAGCTGAAGTTCCTAAATCTCTGGAATTATTTACATCCGGTCTTATTGTTGAATTCGATTTTATCGTATTTGATCCACCCTCTGATAATGTTTCAACAGATCCAAAGAACACATTTCCACTCAGATGCAAATCTTTAAATTCGTGAGTACTTGTACCTAAATCTCTTGAATTACTAACATCTGGTCTTAGTGAACTATTTAAAGAAATTGTATTTGTTCCTCCATCACTTAAACTTTCAGTTGTACCAAAATATACTCTACCTGAAAGATGTAAATCTTTAAATTCTGCAGTTGCGCTACCTAAATCTCTTTGCCCTGAAACATCAGGCCTAACTGAACTATTCACCCTAATCACACCGGTTCCTCCATCTGTAAAACCTTCAGTGTTTCCAAAAAATACTCCATCTTTGAATTTTGCCTTTCCTACAACATTCAATTTAAATCCACTTACTGGTGCATCAGTTCCGATATTAACACTTTTATCATTCCCATCATCTATTACGAAAGTATTATCCCCAGAAACGCCATTGGCTTCAAATGCAATTTGACCATTTGCTCTTGGTGCTATGTTAAATCTTTGCCCTGAATTGGATACAACTATTGAACCCTCAACCTGAAGTTTACCTTGAGGAGCTGCAGATAGGCCAATTCCAACATTTCCCGAATTGGAATTGTAGATGTTATTTCCCGAAATTGTCCAACTACTTCCACTTCCACCTAGAGAAGAAAGATCAACTGTGTTTCCCTGTGATATAGACAATAACTTTGAACCGGAATTAAAACTCAAAGTTTGAATTTCATTCGAAGTAGAATTATCAACAGCAGAAATTGTAATTTTATCCGGTCCCGGTGTAACGGTACTTAGATTAATTCCTGATCCTGCAATAATTTCCAATGGTGGTAAAAACTGCCACTTTCCATTTCTAAATTTGGGAATGTAATTTTCATTGACACCATTCGTTTTCAAACTTATAAAGTGATTTCCTAAAAATGGTTGTGTTACTGTTTCTTGAAAAATATCAGAATCAAAATTATACTTACTTTTATTAGCCGCTTGCCATCTACCGGAACGAAACACAAGGCAATTTTCTTCAAGAACTCCGTTCGTATTTATTCCAATAGTTGCAATTGGTCCATTACCATTTTGGATATTTAAAATCCCATCCGCATTCTGCACTCCCTGAATTCCTTGGCCTCCTCCCCCTATGGAGCTTATAGTAATTGTATTTCCTTGCTGATTTACAGTTGTTCCTCCTGCGCCAAGTAAAGAAATATTTCCCTGAGTCGAATTTATGCTTGTAACAACTCCAGTTGCCCCAGGGGTCAATGATTCTGCTATCTTAGAAGTTTCAGAATGCAAGGAATATGGTGATGAAGTAAATGATGTTCTTGGACTAAGCTCTGCAGAAAAATCGATACTTACACCAAGAAAATAAGTTCTGTCGAATTTTATGTTAACAGGAATAGGATTCACAGATCCAATGTTTACATTGAAAATTCCTTTAGAAACTTGAATGTTCTGAGTTTCTCCATAAATTGGCACATTGGAATTAATGTCTTCATAGAACTTCAATGTGATACTATGCGCTCCATCAGGAATAATGATTCCTTGAGCATCCGTTAATAATCCCTGATAACTTATGGTTCTTGGAATCTGCGCTGTAACCGAAGAAGTTGCCAAAACCGTAAGGAAGAAAAAAACAAATAATTTATTCATGATTTTAATTTTATTGAGTGAAAATATTTTTTACAAATAGACTGGGTGGCAAGCTTCGAAAATAATGTCTTTATAATCGAATGCCTGAAGCAACTTAAATTTTATACAATGTTTCTTATATCGAAATCCTACAACCGGATCTCCTGCAAAGGCTGTTTTTATTATTTCTCCACTCTGATGCACAAAGCTCCAACCGGTAATTTTATTGGAATCAACTATGGCATACATTTTAATGTTAGAATCAATATCACACAGGTAGTTGTTCCCGTTTCTCAATTTTGCATTAGATAAAAGTTTAGTCATTGAAGAAGCACAAACCGGGCGCAATTGGTTAGAATCGATATTGGAATTCCAATTCCACAATGAGAATAGAGAAACGAAGATGAAACACGTTTTCATAAATTTATATTTTCTTAATTGTAGACTCCCCCGAACCTGGTTTTCTCAAAATGGTATCCTTCCGCTCCTCCATCTTAAGTGAATACCCTCTAATATCAATTGTTCGAGAACTTTTACGTTCAGAATTCTTCAATGAAGTAATCACTTCACAAGAGGTTAAAGAACATTTATATTCCTTACAATTCTGTGTCAATGCTTCATCTGTACAAAAAATACATTTGTAAGCTACATTAGGCACAAGAACCTTACATTCCCCTTTTTGATATAAAGTTACGCCTGATGGATCCATTGGAATTTGCGCTTTTCCAAAACCAAGGAATGTTAAACTGAGTGGGAGAATTAATAACAATTTCATTTTTTAAATAATTTTAATGGATAAATAAAAACCTAAATTCTAAAGTATATACTTTGGAATCAATAGATCTTAGCACGAAATCGAAAAATTTTTATCAATATCTACTTCCTACACAGAAAAAGCCCAAATAAAAAACTTATCTGGGCTTTTAAAGCTTTATAAATTAACCTCGAAAATATTTAATTCAATAGACTAGAAATGAACAATGCAATTAAATTACATAAATTATCTGAATCAAACTGCTTATAAAATTTTCGCATTGTAAATATAATGCGCTAAAAGCTCGATAGTATAAAAATAAGTAACACGTACCACACCTATTTATTTCGTCGGATGTTCATCACTTCAACGGCAATCATTTAATCTTTTTTACTTCTTTAATAGGTTTATGCGTACTTGGAAAAATTAATTCTGTTGGTTCAGAAAAAGCAACTACTTTCATGCCAGGCACAACAACAATAACCATTGCACAAGAACCTTCACACCAATCACCCTTATTACAAAACACTCCATCAGGACTAACAGTCACTTGACAAGGAAAATTATCATCGCTACAAGCACAGCTAAAGCCAGCAGTAATTCCACCGGCATTATCTAATAAAATAGCGATTTTATCATCCTCCTTAGACACCTCAAATTTATACCCAGCTGATGCTTTCAAAATGTTATTGTTAAAATAAGTACCCTTTGGCGCTTTAGAAGTACTTATCCTTTTTGAATTTTGCGCACTAATTCCTGTAACAAGAATAAAGCAAAGAAATAAAATAATATTTTGTGATTTTTTCATAATAATAATGATTTGATTTATAATTAATTATAGATTTGACTTATACAAACTTTTATTTAGGAAATAATAGTATTTTAGCCACTCCTGAATTTTTCATAATTACAATTGCACTGCATGAACCCTCACATTCATATTCTACACACATAAGTCCTGTTCCTTGTTTAGAAAGCGCACAAGTTCCATCTGCAACGGAGCAATTACATTCAATTGTTCCGACAATGACTCCATTCGATTTCAAGGAGGCCATTGATACATTCTCCTTAGAAAATTCAAACTCATAGCCTTTTTCCGTTTTTAAGAAACCGTTTTTAAAGTATGTACCTTTTGGCGCTTTCGTAGTGGTGGAAATTTTCCCATTTTCTACCATTTTAGTTTGACCACTTAAATCAATAATGTAAAAAGCATTTAGTAAAAATACTAATACGATGTTTAATAATAATTTCATAATATTTAATTTTTAAGTTTTTTTAATTTAATACGCTTTAAAATAACACCAACAAACTCCATCAGAACAACCCGCTCTATCACCACACTCTCCGTTGGTGAACATATTATTGCAATCAACATCTCCAAAACATATACATCCATCAGAGAAACAATGATATTCTTGAACACCGCCTCCAATTAAATCAATTGTTTGCTGATCTTTAATTTCTCCTTTGGAATTTGTTGTTACAACTTTTGTTGCCTTTCCATTCTTTATTACAATTAAAACTGATTCATTAGCGTTTGAGAATAATTTATTATATCCTTCTTTAAAGGATTTAGAATTTCTTTTTGTGAATAATTTTTCCCGCGCTAACTTTGTTTTTGCTTGCTGAGATTGAATCGTATTCACATTAGATAAATTAACTTTATCTTGTGCCATCACGAAATTAATCGAAGTGAAAATTAAAATGACACTCATGACTAAAAATACCTTTTGCTTTATCATATATAAATTTTATAAGTTACTTAGTTTAAATATTAAGTAAATAAGTTTCTACTTCTTCTTCAATTATAGAAATAGTAAAAATAATTCCACTTGTTATTATAGAATATTGAAATCTCTTCACAGTCTCTCATACGAGATACCTTTCCAAATTGCCAATTAATCTGCTTTCTATGAGAAGTTGTAATAAGTTGCCCTTGCATATTTTCCGCTCTCAGAACTCTAGAACTGTTACCTGCTGAAAATACAACATATATTCTTGGCCCCGTATATCCCATAGAGCAAACAAGATGTTTCCCGATAACAGGTTTCATCAAATTGACTTCTTCGGTTAAATCTTTATTACAGATCGTATCTGCAAAAATCGAATTGGCTTTACTATATGTACCAACTATAACGAGTATTGAAACAAAAACATACTTTATCATAAATATTAAATTTTACATTATTAACAGTACTTACTTAATCTTATCGAAGAAAAAACAAAACCATTTACTGTTCATTACAAATTCATCAGGCATATAATATTCGCAGCTGGTAGAAGTGATACAAAATTAAATCTTTGATCAAGGTTTATATTCAAACCCAGATTCAGTTGTATTATAGAGTTAATCTTAAAATCTCCTCCAATACCTAATGTAGATTTTTCAACTATTCTTTCTGATTCAAAATAATAGTTATTTGCAAAGTCATAAGAATACTCTGCATATAAGTTATACCTTGGGTTGCCATAACGAAGACTTGATCCCATTAAAAACTTCACGCGGTTATCACTATAACTCTGAAATCTCATAATACCACTCAACAAACATCTGTAACCAATTCCTTTAGAACCAGATAGCCACATTCCAAAACCCCGAATGATTGGCTTGCTACTATCGGGAACATTTTGAACATCATATATTTTTAATCTTCCAATTCCAAAATCTACAGAAGGCACATTCCAATGATCTTTTTGAAATTCCTGTTTGTAAATCTTATTTAACTCAATTTGCTTTTCTTCTGAATTAAAAAGACTGTCCTTGTATAAATACATCTTCTTCTTCAGGCTCTTTACGGCTGCTTCTGACTTTTCATTTTTAATCTTGATTTTAAGATCTTCAATTATTGCCATATATTGCTTCTTTTCACTTTGAAAATCTCCTAATACCTCATCAAGGCTTGGATTGAGTAAAGGGTCAACTTCTTGATACAAATTTATTTTTAGAGCCCAGGCAATTTGTCTCCAAAAATCCTGATTATAGGTTCCAATTGATACACTTAATGTAGAAAGTGTTCTTTCAAAATCAGTTGCATTTCTATACTTTTTCAAATCTCCCCTATTGTAAAGCAATAACCATAAGGGTTGCAATTCTAATCCCACATTAGGCGTATTCTTATAATTCTTCAAAGTCCAATCAATTTTAATACTTCTTGAATATCCTGCTTGTTGAACTTTATTAGCCGTTACATCCAGTAGAACAAAAGCGGGAACTGAACTTACATTGAAATTTGTATATTTTGCAGTATATGTTCCTGAATTTTCATCTTCAATTTCATCTTGCGAAAATCCCAAAGTTGATAAACCAAGAACTAAAGCGAAAATCTTTACTATTCTTAAGCATCCCATAAAATATATTCCTTGTGGTTCCATTATATCTTTTTCCTTTATTTAATACAGTTAAATACTTTTAAAATATTTACTTATAATGATATATACTTTAATGGCTACATTTCTTAGCAATATTTTTAATAAATTGTTTATTATTATTTATTATTGTTGTCATATTAATGATAATAATAAATTGAACCTCAATAAAATGCGTTATGCAACCCCATGCTTCAGCGTGGGGTTGAAAATGCTCGTTCCAAAAGGGCTTTAGCCCTGACTAGCAAAAATTAGTCGGACAACAGTGATTATTTATATAATAAATTGAATGATCTCTTTAAGCAGAAATGATTCTACTTCCCAATTGTAATCAAATAATTAATTTAAAGAAAACCTGCAATAATAATTAAGCCTGGCAATACAGAATTGCCTAGAACCTTAATGAATTTGTTATTCAATAAATCTACCTGATAATTTCTACTTTTCTTGCAGATGTTCCTTCCGCATTGGTAATCGCTATATTGTAAATTCCTTCCATTAAAAAATCTGAAGGAAGAATTATATCTCGTTCATCCGGGCTTATCATTCGTGTATAAACCAATTTACCCTGAACGTCATTTATCAAGAGCAAACACTTTCCGGGCAATTCATTATAAAAAGAAATTTGTATCAATTCAGAACCTGCTTTATAATAAGCATTCCATTCTATATTCAAGCGAGTATCATTTATTATTCCTAACAGCGGTGAACCATTATAATAATACATTAATGAAGTGCTATTGTCTGCCACAGGCTCCCAACGTCCTGTAAATCCGTTTTTGCTATCTGAAAAATACATTCTACCGATGTGTGTGGTAGTATCAATTACAATCCAATGATCACCTTGATCATAAGATATTCTGGTTTGAGTTACTTTATTACCAAGTCCTTTGTTGAATTGAGCAATAATTGTATTCGTCCCTGGAACCGGCTCAATATCAAGAATCCACCAATTATTGTCATTTGGTGTAATGACTTTGTTGGTTTTAAAATTATCTGAACTTCTTAATAGTGTTAATTTGGGATCAGAACCATCCGGATTAGACATTACAAATGGTGCATACAAATTGCCTTGCAAGTCTCTTTCTACTGACCACAAGAATATATTATCCACGGTAAATATTTCTTCCCAATTTTCTCCTCTGTCAGAACTAAATAGAATCCTTCCGGTATTCGTAGGCATCCAGATTGAATCACCCGAAATTGCCATATTGGAAAGTAAATATTCATCAGACTGTCCGTAAGCTGCTTCTTTTCCCTCTCCCCAAGATTCTCCACCATCTCTAGTAATGTAAATAGTAATTCGTAAATCTTGATTATTGTCATCAATAAGAATACCGTTTTTCGCATCAAAGAAATGGACCTTATTTGCATAAATCTGAATCGGACATTCTCTCTTTTCCCAATCCTTACCCCCGTTGATAGACTTATATAGAAATGGACCTTCATTAAAATCATTTCCTGCAATCCACGCTGTCTTTTCATCCAACGCGAAGATTGATTCAACATAACCAAATTGGATAAATGGCAAAGAATAAGAATTCCAGTTCTTACCACCATCTATCGTATGATTTAAAAAGGCACCTGTATAAGTAATATTTTCTGAACTATCGCATTTCAAACTGACGATCCAATAGTTGTCAATATTTGGAACACTAAATCGATCAAAACTAGCATATCCTGGATTGTTTAATACTTGTGGCTTCCAGGTCTGTCCAAATAAGAACATCTGTGTTAAAAGGCCAGTTATAAGTACATAATACTTCATCTTTTTCAAAAATTAAATTCGTTATAAGATAAAATACTACGAACACTCGTAATCTTAGCAGTCCATAAAGTAAAAATAGATTTTTAAGTGTAAATTCTTTCTTTTCCTTCAATTTAGTGGATTAATAAAGCTGTTAATCCAACTTTTACTACAGCTTTATTAAATAAACTCTTCTATCTCTATTTATTTCCAACTCTTCGATATGCACATGTACATTTTATGATTTATCTTCAGCTCAATCCATCAAGACAAACCCAGCCCAATAATAGGGTTCATATTTCTTATCCTGCATTACTGATTGTGCCGCCTGAAGTGCATCTCGAGAAGTCATCTTATTTATTAACCAGTTTTTATAAAATAATTCCATTAACTCCGCTGTCTGTTTATCCGGAATTTGCCATAAAGACATTATTACATTCTTTACTCCTGCAATTTTAAAAGCACGTTGAAGACCATACACTCCTTCATTATTATCAATTTTACCAAGGCCAGTTTCGCAGGCGGATAATACAACAAGTTTTGTGTCACTAAGATCCATAAGACTAATTTCGTAAGCCGTTAGGATTCCATCTTCTCGATCCTGATTGAATTGATTTCTATTCCGATTCGCTTTATTAGCACCAGACAATATAATACCTGCGCACTTCATTGGATCAGAATGATTCTGAATTATTATATCATCAAACTCTGAATTTATCTTCGAACTTGATTTCACTTGCAAATCTGCTATATAAATATCAGGAACTTTATTATTAGCAGTGTCCACAGTTGCATCTTCATAAAAATATGCATGCGTTGATAAATGAATAACATCAGGTGATTTTGGCCTGGTAAGCGACTTGCTTAAAGATTTAAATTCCAGCTCACTTGCAAAATGATCAGTATATACATTTGATTTATTATTAGAAAGAATAACTAACTTAGAAATCGATTTCACTTCATTTTCACTTCCCTTAAGATATTTCCAGTTAAAATTAATGACACCTGTATCCTTACGGAAAAGATCAGCATTCGCTTGTAACTTCCCTTCATTAGATGCGATTAAATCTTGATTTTGTATAGAGGCATTTAAGTCAGCATCATAATTTATGCCGCCAAAAAGTGCGAAATCTAAGGTGCCGGATTTTGTGTTATCGCTATAATGTTGAACAACCTTCGTACTCGATTGATGGAGCAATAGTCTATGCTTATTACGCACATAGAGCTTATCAGGAAACTGAATACTCTCCATATTTATTGAATGCAAAAACCCTGTTGGAGAATAATGAATCGTCTTTATACCTGAAAGATATGGCTCTAATTTCTCCCAAACCAAGGTATATAAATCTCCACGCTTAATATTTGGATGCGTACTATATAAGTAACTTAAACCTTCTAATCTCCGGGAAGAAATTTTTGCGAAAATATTTTTCAATTCAGCCTCTGCAAATAAATCTAAAAATAAGGGTTTGCTGATAGTTTTACTGATAAGCATAGCGGCGTAGTAAATACTATCACTACCAACATTCTCATTTTTATTATAAGTTACAAATTCCAAAATAACTTCATCCTTACCTATTGCACTTTTCAGGTCTTGCCATTTTATTTCAGTATTTAAATTTTCAATTAAAAATGAATGATGGCTTATATAATGCTGTAATGAATCTGATTTTGAATGTAAATATCTATATAATGTTGTATCAATATTATTTGAAGATTCAAGTTTTAGAATTCTATCTTTGACGGAATTTAAACTGTTAAAAGCAGTTTCCAGTTTTGAATCCCGATCGATAGCGTTTCTTTTCTTTAAATACTGATTTAATAGGTATCCCTTTAGAAACAAGGACTGATTAACCGAAGTCTGCACTGTTATTGAATCATTGGTAAGTGCTGAAAGCAAATAATTCAGATTCGTTTGCTCTTGAAAAACATTTATAAAATTCCCAAGCTCATTTTCCGAAAATAACTGAGATGAATTTGTAATTACATTCTGATTCCAGGTCAATATTTCAGATTGAAGAATTATCGAATTCTGATAATTTTTGGTTTTAAAATATACTTTAGATAAATTATGCAAGGTAGTTATATAATCATTGTTATTTTCTACTTTCCCCAGCTTGTATATTTGAACTGCTTTCAGCAACACTTTTTCAGCATTTTCATAATCATTGGTCTTTATGTACTTTTCACCAATGTTGCTCAACAGATTTGCATAAATAAGTTCCCCAGACATCTTATGACTCTCCAACGAATCTCTTAACTCAAATAAATTTTTAAAAGCAAGGTCCAAATTATTTACTAACGAATAGTAATTTGCCAGCCCCATTAACGCTTTACAATAATTCTGATGAAAAGGTTTGAAATTCATTTTAAATATATCCAAAGCCTTTAGAAACATTGAATCTACTCCATCCAGTTGATGGGTCATTAATCCATATCTTGCACGGTCTAGTAGAAATAAACCATAAGAAGCTGAATTGACAGAATGAATTGATAGGTAAATATTATTTTGTTCCGTCAATAATTCCTGCAACTTTTCCAGATTTCCTGTATTTCTATAAACCTTTGCCTTGCCCTTTAAAAGTTGAAAATAATGAGGGTGGTTAAAATTTTTAATTGAATCCTGAAACAATGATTCTGCAACTTGATAATAATACAAGGCTTCAGAATACTTATTTGAATATGTAAGTGCAATTCCCAAATTTATAACAAGTCCAGCGTGCCTTATTTGCTCAATTTTTAAATGATTTCTGTCCAGAATATGAACTGCTCTTTTAAACAAATCTTCGGATTTAGAATAAAGCCCAAGTTGCATATAAGACAATCCAAAATTATTCAGTGCATTTATAAAATCAGAAGTTAAGGTATCATAGTAAATTTTAAAATAAGAATTTGCTTCATCAATCATTTGCAACGCTTTCTCATGATAACCCATACTTGCATAAAAAAAAGAAGTATTGTTTAAGGCCTTTTTATACTTCAAGCTCGTATCTGAATAAATTTTTTTGGTTAAATCAATATACAATGAATAATATTTCTCTGAAAGTTTAAATTGATCGAGACGATAATAATTAAATCCAAGATTTAATAGGTTCTTCGCTGATATTGTATCAATTTCCAGTTTCTGTGAATAGTACAAGGATTTTTTAAAAAAATCAACTGCTAATTCAAACCGCAGCAGATCGCTCTCGACATTACCTCTTATATTATAAATGAATGGAAGTCGTGATTCAAATTTTTTTGAAGCTTTTGAGACTATAGAGTCCGCTTCTGTAAGGCACTTAATAGCTTCATTGTATTTCTGGGATTTTAATAAACTTCTACCTTTGTAAATTAAACTATCAATCTCTTTTTCCAAAGTTAGACTAGTCTGGGCCTGTAAATAATTATATAGCAGAAAGAAAATAACACAACTCCTATAGCAAACCCAATTACGCATTTTAGAAAAGAATTCAAAATTAACAATTCAAAGATACGAGTGGAAGACTAGAGTAGAAATATAATTTCACGATCATAATAAACAAGAATAAAATGCTCCTAAAATTATTCTAATAATACAAATCCAGCCCAGTAATAAGGCT
Source organism: Saprospiraceae bacterium (assembly GCA_013140975.1). GTDB lineage: Bacteria > Bacteroidota > Bacteroidia > Chitinophagales > Saprospiraceae > Vicinibacter. Next base: position 3,767 of record JABFRV010000108.1, on the reverse strand, counting down.
CAAGTCTTTTATCCTGCATAGTTCTTTGAGCAGAATGCAATGCATCACGAATCGACATTTTGTTAATCAACCAATTTCTATAGAATAATTCCATAAGTTGAGCTGTCTGTTTATCAGGAACTTGCCATAGAGACATAATTATGTTTTTTACTCCCGCGATTTTGAATGCACGTTGTAAACCATAAACACCTTCAGTCCTATTTATCTCACCTAATCCAGTCTCACAAGCCGAAAGAACGACAAGTTCCGTATTACTTAGATTCATTAAGCTAATTTCGTATGATGTAAGAATACCATCTTCTGATTTTTCATCTCTAGCTCGTCCGTTTTTCCAGGCATAATTAGCATCTGCTAATATCAATCCTGATCGAAGCAATGGATCTTTTGCTCTACGATAAAAATGTTTTTCATTGCTTATATGTGTACTATCAATTGATGGAAAAAAATATCCATGAGTTGCCAAATGAATAATATACGGCGATTTTAGATTATACTGATTTGCAGAAATTGATTTAAAATTAAATTCACTCGCATTAAAGTTCGAATAGAGATTGGGTCTGAGCTCGCTTTCTCTAGCAAGTTGATCTATTAATACAACTTCTCTCATACTTCCTTTAAGGTCTCTCCATGGCAAGACCATAAAGGCAGAATCTGAACTATAAGCTCTGATGCTAGTATTATAATTATAACTTAAAAGCTGGTTTACTGGAATATTTAACTCTTCCTTAGTTACTACGGAATCGTAATTAATTCCTCCAAAAAGAATCATATTCATATGCAAAGGATCAATGCGTGTATCTCCTTCATACTCCTTACTATGATCAACACTCAAGATCATTGTATAACTTTCAATCATTCGCTTGGAGTCTGGCTTAAGTATCACACCTAAATTAATACCATGAAGCAAACCCGAAACGTAGTAATTTATAACAGAAATATTATTCAAATAACTCTCTAAAGGCTTCCACACAATATCATATAGATTGGATGTATTCTGTCCTTTTTCATTATAGGTATCATATAAATCAGCTACAAACTCTTGTCTTCTTTGTTTTCCCTTTTCTATAATTCTTAATAATTCATTCTCCTCAAATAACTTAATAAATATAGGCAGTGTGTCATTCTTGCGAAAAACATATGCTGCGTATTGCACATAATACTCCCCTGTGTTCAATCTATTTGAAACTTTATAGTTAACAAATTCGACACTTACAGAATTTTCAGCAATTGTATTTTTAAGATTCTTCCAACTTAGTTCAGATTTGACATCACTATTATCATAGTATTTTTTCATTTTCTTTTCAATCAAGTCTCGACTATTTTTAAGCTCACTTAAAAGCAAGCTATCTTCATAATTTGTCATTCTTGATTCTAAAGTAGCGATTCTAGTTCTCAATGTACTGTATTCAAAATAATTGCTTTTAACAATTGTATCTGTTTCAATCTTGCGCAAGAAATTCTCGATCGAATGACGGAGAAATCCCTTTGTGTAATATAAATTTTCAAAAGCCACATTTAAAGGAAATCCGTTACTGCATTGCAAATTTACGAGGTCAAAATATTCATCAAACTTTGATTTAAATATTGTCATTTCCTCAAAAGACAAATAATTTTTTGAATCTACCAAAACATTCCTAACATATTCTGTAGCTTCGAGAAGAGCCAAGGTAGCTTTATCATTAGCTTGATAGCTTTGATAGTGCTTCGCTAATTCCATAAGACTGGAAATATAATTAATTATGCCATTAGGAAGTAATTTTTTTCTTAAATCAAGACATTTTTTAAAATATATTTCTGCTGAATCTTGTAATCCTAATTTAGAATAAGCCATTCCTTGCAGAATAGAAATGGATGAATAAAGGTCAACATTTTTTTGTGCGACAATTGATTCTATCCTTTGGGTGGATTTTTGGCAATATAGTAGAGCTTCTTTAAACTCACCTTTGGACATTGAAATATTTCCAAGCCCAATAAGGCAAACTGTTGAATTGAATTTATCAGCATTTTCTATACTGTCAAAAAGACTTAACGCCGATAAATAATAATCCTTTGATAATAACGAATTATTTCTATGGTACTCAAACTTCCCCAAGCTCATTAATGCAAGCCCATATTGTAAATGATTTTTTCCAAATTTTAACTCTGCTTTTTTTATTCGCTCCAATAAGTAAAATTCTGCTAATGCATAATTCCCAATGATATTATTGTAATTACTCATTAAATTTAAATACCCCAAATACAAAAAATGATCAATGATTTTTGAATTGTTTTTAATAATTATGTTTATTCTATTAAAAATTATTTCAGCTTGCTTATAATTACTGAAATTACAATAATATTCACTCAAATTACATAGACTTGCAAAATGATCTGCTCCATATTCCAAAGTTTGATCTTTAGAGAAATACATACTTGCTGCTTTATAGGCTGCTTCAACAAGCGTCATTCTTCCCATTTTATTATATAGTACGGCTAGGTTATTATAACTCTGTCCAATAGAAAGAAAGTTAGTACTATTATATTTCTCTTTCATTCTAATCGAACTTAATTGATAATTGAGCGCCTTTTCGAAATCGCCTAATGCTTCATAGCTAATTGCTAAATTATTTAAGTCTTTTGATACGCTTGCATTTTCATTTCCGAATAATTTCTTTGATAATTCATACGATTTAGTATAAATTTCTAAAGATTTCCTATAATTGCCTCTTGAAAAATATATATTTCCAGAATTGGCAAAACACTTATAATATATTTCATCTTTTTCTCCAAATAACCTCTGTCTTATTGCAATAGCAGACCCATAAGCGTTCAAAGCAGAATCTAAATTTCCTTCCATATATGACAAATTGCCTTTGCAGTAAAAATACATACTCCGTTTTGAGTCATCGCTTTTCCAATGCAACTGAATCAAGCTATCAAGAGCCGAGATAGATTTACGCGCTTCACTTAAATTGGCGCTTCTTAAATACTTATTAGATAAGATTAATGTGCTGTCATACAATTGATCATAAGAGACAACAAAGGCCTGAGAATTAAGAGTGCTTAAATATACAGACGCTAATAAAAGACATATAAACTTGCAATTCACAATATCTAATTTTTTGAAATTTATTAGAAGATCAATTCTACTTGTTACTTGCTTCTATCAATAAAAATTTAAACAATCTTTTTTGCCCTTACTATATGTTATACTAATTTTTCTTCTCAATTTTCAATATTTCTTGAGCCTTGCCAATATATCGTGATTCGTTCCTTTCAATTATATTAGTTAATATTTTCTTTGCTTCAAAAACATTTCCAACCGCCATCAATGCATTCGCATAAAAAAACCTGACGTTGTCATTTGACTTTAAGGATTCATCTATTTTGTCAAATTGATTTACTGCTTCTTTAAACTTCTTCTGAACATATAATTTCTGAAAAATCTCATATGGAGTTTCTTCTCCAACTCCTCTAACTTCTGAATCTATGAAATCATCAACATAAGGTTCGAAATGAGCAGCAAACAATTGTTCTTCTTCCTTTACTCTCGATTTTTGATCTTTGTTATCAGGGTTTGTTCTAATTTCTTTTTCTTGATTAATAGGCTCCTTTAGGATTTTTTGAGCTGTATCCTGTAGTTCTTGGATTTGCTGCTTGGCAGAACTATCAATAATAGGGCTTAGCGAAGGGGCAGTTTCCACTATTTTGTTTGTATTATTTCTAAAAATAAAAAATAATAATACTCCAACTGTTGCTAATACTAAGGTGTAGATTAGGTATTTATT
>JABFRV010000102.1 GCA_013140975.1 Saprospiraceae bacterium | reverse complement strand
AAGCATAGTTACCATTATGTTGAGGATGAGTGAACGATTCTGCCGAACTGGCAGATCGAGTACGACAGTACTCGAAGTGAGTGAACCGCGAAAGCGGCTTTTCTAAAGTTAGATTACAAACAAGGCTCGTAATAGAAACTCAACTGAAAAATCTGGGTTCAACCAAAAAAAATATTTATTGCTTCTAATGAAGTCGTATTAACTTCATTTCAGGAATTTCTTTAAATGGCAACTATCTGATTCTTAAATAAATCTTCTAATTTTTCTCTTTCACGAATAAGATAATCCTTTCCTTCATGAATTAAGACTTCGCAGGGTCTAAAACGGGAATTGTAATTGCTGGACATTGAAAAGCAATATGCGCCGGCATTTTTGAAACATAGAATATCTCCGGGATGTATTTCATTTACAACTCTATTGTTAGCAAAAGTATCCGTCTCGCAAATGTATCCTACAATATTATAAACACGAGGTTTGCCATGCGGATTACTAATATTAAAAATATGATGATAGGAACCATAGAACATTGGTCTGATTAAATGATTCATTCCTGAATCAACACCTGCAAAAACTGTAGAAGGTGTCTGTTTAATCACATTGGTTTTAACTATAAAGTACCCACTTTCTGAAACCAAAAACTTTCCCGGTTCAAAGTAAAGTTTTAAATCCCTTCCGTACTCTTTGCAGAAAGAATTAAATTTCTCAGACAGAATTTCTCCTAGTTCTTCTATATCTGTGCAAACATCATCTTCCTTATATGGAACTTTTAATCCTGAGCCGAAATCAATAAATTCTAAATCTTTAAATTTCTTTGCAATATCAAATAATATATCTGCTGCAAATGTAAAAACACCAGGATCGAGAATGTCCGAACCTGTGTGCATGTGAACTCCGTTGATATTTAAGTTTAAAGCTTTAACCAATCTCTCTACCAAAGGCATCTGGTAAATCGATATTCCAAATTTAGAATCTATATGCCCGACACTAATTTTTTCATTTCCTCCTGCCATGACATGTGGATTAATCCTAATGCAAAGCTTTACTCCTGGGTAATGTTGTCCGATATATTCTAAGGTCTCGATATGATCTATATTAATCTGGACTCCAAGCTTAATGGCCATCTCTATTTCATCTACTCCTACACAATTGGGAGTATATAATATCTTATCCGGTGTGAATCCGGCATTAATTCCCGTCCAGATTTCCTGAATAGAAACTGTATCTAATCCCGCTCCCCATTGATTAATAAGTTTGAGAATATTGATATTATTCAATGCTTTGCAAGCATAATGAATACCCAAATTCTTTACTTTAAAGGAATTGGTCAATCTGTCCAATTGACGTTTTATTACAGAACTGTCATAAATGTATAAAGGCGTTTCATACTTTTTTACAAGATCCAATATGTCTATTCCTTGTATGGAATATCTTTCATTCACTAATTGCATGCACAAAAATACAAGAAATGAAATACTATGATAGCTATTACGAAGACTTTAATCGAGTTATTTGGACTTTTGTCCATTCACCTAAGAGTTTATAAATCTCAGATTTATCATTTTCAGGTAAATTTTGAATTCTAACTCGATGACCCATCCCAGCAGCAACATATTTCTTACAATTGGTCTTAGCAGAAGGAGTAACAGCGCAAGCAGTCCATGTATCTACTTCACCGTATATATAAATTATGTTTTTACCTTTTCGAACTGCCTTGTCCGTCATTTTCTTCATATACTGAGGAGAATAATTAATTTTTACTCCTTTTGGACAAAAAGTAAGATTACTTGGATTTTTTTCAAATTGTATAAGATCACTCAAACCGGTGGTATCAAAATCATAGTATCCAAACTCTGTTAGAAACTGATAAAATGCGGGTTCAAATTGCTGAATCGTCTTATCGTCATAAAAATTGAAATCCACAACTTGTTCTACATAGTCAAAGATTTCCTTAGGTGATGATTCCGCTGAAATTAAATCAGTACAATTAAATCCCCATTGCCAGAATGAAAATGGAAATTCCATTGCTGCATATTCAAGAACCCGATGACTTCCTAATGGAAATCGAACCGTATCCTTAATTTCTAGATCGTCTATCATAGGTACAATAGCGGATCTGTTTTTCAAAATAGCTCTTTGAAAATTAAGAACCTGCTTTCTGCAATCTTCATTGCTAACTTGTTTGGTATAATGCTCGATAGTTCTTGGATCTTCCTGTGCTAATACAAAAGGAGCTACATAAGCTACAGTTGCTTTCACCTTTTTTGGATAAGTGAGTGAATATAATGCAGCAGTAGTTCCTCCCTTACTAATACCTGTAACAGTCCAGGATCCTGAGTAAATTTTAGACAATTTCTTTTGAATCAAATGAAAATCCTTTAACGCCTGTTTGTGATTGAGTAATTCCCAGGGAATTTCAGATGGGACTGATTTTCCACAGAATCTATATTCAATCGAAAACTGATTGGCTTCCAGAATAGTAGTTGGTTCATAGACTCTGTCTCCAATATTATATCCCTCAGTCACCATTACATTAGGTCGGTTAAAACCACGATGATAAATATATATTAATTGCTGAAAAACTCCCTTGGATTTTTGTGTATGGTCCAGGTATTGAGGAATCATTACTTCCCAGCTAAATAAAAAATCCTGTGGACATTTCTTTTCCTTAATAACTATTCCTGGAAATAATTTTTGCAATTGTTGCTTTAAATCTTGCTGATCACCTGCAGCAAAAAGAAAGGTGTGAAGAAGAAGAAAAATGAATATATATTTCATAATTGATTCTTAGAATTTTATTTTTGATTTTAATTTTTTGTATAAAGTGAAACTCCATCTTCAATTTGTGCAACAAAAATATCAGGATTGAATCCAAATTTATTTTTAAACGCAAGGCTAATTTTATTCTGGTATTCTTCTACATAGTCTTTATGCAATAGATGAATTGTGCTACCTCCAAAACCTCCACCCATCATTTTCGCTCCATAGCAATCCTGATCATCTGTAGCAAAGTCAACAAGAAAATCCAATTCCTTACAGCTAACATTATATTTATCTTTTAATCCTTTATGTCCATCTATTAAAATTTTTCCCAAGCTGATCTTATCTCCACTTCTGATTTTTTCAATGAAGTTTAATACTCTTTCATTCTCTTCCACAACATAGGAAAGGTAAATAAATTCTTGTTCAGTCAACAAATTTCGTACACTCTTTAATGAATTAGAATCAATCTGGCTGATATGAGAATTAATAAGTGAATTTTTAAGTAGTTTTTCTCGAATCGACTGACAGGATAATGATCTTGAATTATAATCTGTCTGAATAAGATTGTGTTTCACTTTAGTATCTATCACTAACCATTCAGAATCTGTTAAATTAACAGGGACTTCGGTAAAAGACCAGGTATCGCATCGTATCCATATCGCTTTGTTTTTAGCTCCATTCATTATACTAATCTGATCCATCATACCACCCATTAGCCCATTCGCTCTTTCAGCCCTAACTGCGTATTCGGTAAGTTTCATTTTATCCAATCCCAGGGAATAATACTCATTTAATAAATAAAGAAATCCACATACTATGGAAGAGGAAGAAGATAGCCCTGCTCCTGAGGGAAGATCCCCACTAAACTTTACTGCAAATGCGGGAATTTTAAATCCTTCTTTTTCCAAAAGATTCAATACTCCGATAAAATATATCTCCCAGGAAAACTTTTGATCAAGATCAGAGGTATATTGATTAAAATCCAGAGCATGAATTTGAATTTTTGAAGAAGGCTGAATTCCAAAATAAATTGCCTTTGAAATAGAAGCTGGAAGGCAATATCCGGAATTGTAATCCGTATGTTCGCCAATTAAATTGATCCGGCCAGGTGACCGAACAATAATTTCAGCTTCTTTAAATGCATTAATATTATACATACATATAATATAAGGTCCCAAATGTATTGAATATCAGTGGTTTTTACATTTTACCTCTTCAGAAAAAAAATATATTCTATATTTGCAGCCCTATTAGGTCGGGTGGCCGAGAGGCTAGGCAGAGGTCTGCAAAACCTCCCAGAGCGGTTCGATTCCGCTCTCGACCTCAAAAAATCCCTTTACTTTTATTAGTGAAGGGATTTTTTATTTCAATTTCTATAAATGATTTTTGGTTACAATAAATTGAGAATGGTAAACGATTGTTGATTGAAAGTTTTAAAAATCCGTTGCTTTTTGCGTCCTCGCTAAAAGCGCTAGTAAATGCGCGCAGCATTTAATTAGAATAACATTCTGCACGTAAGCCGTCTACAAATTCTACTATAAATTTTTTATACGAAATGAACTCATAGATAAATGATATTCACTTATCTAATCAAATTCATTTTTCTTGAAAATACATTTTGTCCAATTGATAACTTGTATGTATAAATTCCTGAAGGATACATATCTGCATTCCACTGATAATGATATTTGCCGGCTGAGAGCGTTTGATTTACCAATGTTTCAATGGGATTGCCAAGCATATCAGTTACGATTAGTTGAATATGTGACTCATGAGATAAATTTATTGGAATGCTGGTAGAGCTGAAAACTGGATTAGGATAGTTGCTTCCTAAAATAATATTATTACTCTCACTAATATTTTTATCTATTGAAGATACTACATTTTTGGATCGACACACACCAATTTCAAAAGCGACGAAAACCTGGTCTCTAGCATTTAATCCTAATTCTACTATGTATGTATTCTTTAATCCAGCACTTATATCAAGCCAAGTATCTCCGTTATCTAATGATCTAAAAATTCCTCCAATTGCCGCAGCATAAATATGTCCAAGTGAATTTATTACAATACCATTTATAGCATACATCGTATTTAATCCTTTAACACATTGCGTCCATTTATTGGCATTGTCAATGGTTCGAAATACCTTTCCTGCTTTGTTTCCTGCAAAAATATGTCCTTGCTTATTTATTGCTAAATTTGTTATGTCGCCCGTTGGCAATCCAGTACTAACTCTTGTCCAAATTAATCCATTATTAATAGTTCTATAAATTCCGCCAATATCAGTTCCTGCATAAATTACATCTTTTGAGTCTACAATAAAGCAATTTATAGTTACACCATTTAACCCGGAATTAACGAGTTTCCAGGTTTCACCATTATCAATGGAAGTGAAAACTCCACCCAATTTAGTGGATAAAAATAATTGTCCTTTAGAGTTTATTACTATTTTTCTAACACAACAATCAGTCAATCCCGAATTAAACTGTTGCCAGGTATTCCCTTTATCTGTAGAGCGAAATATACCCTGTGATCCTGTTCCTGCAAAAATATGACCAGAAGAGTTTATGGCCATTGAATAAGGAAAGCATCCTGGAAAAGAGAAATTTGTATAATTCCAATTATCACCATTATCGTCTGAATAAATTATACTGGTGCACAATGCCTGATAAATTCTTCCATCTAGGTCTAGTGCGAAGCTGTTAGTAAACCCAATATCCGGTGAACTTGTCAATTCCCAACATACCTGGGATTGAAGAGACATAGAATTCAAGGATAAAAGAAATGCAATTATTTTGTAGAAGTTTGTCATAATTTTAGAATTTAAAAATTCAGGAATAATTTCAGTCAGGACTGCGATTCAAGCATTAAATATACAAATATTTTTTTGAGACAATAAATTAAACGCTTTCTTGAACATTTTACAGCTATAACTAATAGTATTTATTAGAAACTAATATTCTCTAACGTTGAAGATAGTATAACAATCTATCATTACTTTTGTCAATGCTTATTTACAATGTTACCGTTAAAATTAATACCGAAATCGCTCAGGAATGGATGAATTGGATGAGAACACATCATATTCCAAAGGTTCTTGAAACAGGATGTTTTGCCAAATGTAGAATTTCAAAATTAGACATTCAGGAAGCCGATGGAGAAACTTTTGCAATTCAATATGATTGCTTTTCTCAGGAAGTCCTCAATAAATATATGAGTTTATATGCTCCTGCTTTACAAAAAGAACATATCGACCGTTATGCCGGGAAATTTGTTGCATTCAGAACTACATTGCAGGTGATAGAAGAATTGTTTCCCAAGCTCAGTTAATCCAATATAATTATAATATTAAATTCGATAACCTACTCCTATGCTTACAAATTTGCTAAAAAATTAAAAATGAGCTGTAAAACTCAATAAACCATTTACCAATTACAATTTACAATTAATAAACATTCTTCTTAGCAGCAACTATTTTCATACTGATTTTAATGTCATCACTAATCAGCTCATCTTTGATAATATCCAAAATTTTGCTGGATTTATAATTAATATTCCATCGAGTACGATCGATTGTAAATTCAGGAACAGTAATTAGAGCACTATTTCCTGTTGCTAATATTTGCGCTTTAAATTCAATGGGATTAGAAATCCCTTTAATATTTAAATCCCCTTTTACAAATTGATTGGTGATACTATCAATAATAGGAGCAATATTCGTAACAATAAAATCCGCTTCCGGGTAAGAATCAGTTGCAAAAAAGTCAGCATCCTTTAAGTGATCTTCCAGATCTTTCTTTTCTCCAGCATCTGTAATATCGAGATTGGTTAAAGAATTCATGTCAATAATAAAAGATCCCTTTAATAATTGTCCGTGAGGATTGATTTCTAAATTTGATTTTTTAATTTTTAACGAGCCGTTATGAGAACCTCCGGCAGAAGAACCAACCCAATAAATTATGCTCTGTTCAGGTATTGCTTCGTATAAAGTTCCTAACCCATCTATTTGAGTTACTTTAGGAGCTTCTTTGTCTTCTGACTTTTTCTTACATCCTGATATAACAAAGCTTAATAAAGAAATAATAAATAGATATCGCAGAATCATAAACTTAATTTAAGTACAAAAATATAAAAATTACCGGTAACAAACATATTTAAATAATCTGATATTCTACACCTTAAATGAAAAATTGAAAATTGAAAATTCGTCGGTCAAATCTAGATCAAATCTCTTGTTTGTTGAAATTCTTTAAGAAATTCAATTAAACAGAAAAACATAAAACCCTTTCGTTTATTTGCAAAATTAATTATTCGATTTAAAAAATTTAATTACCTAAAATATTATAACATAAACTCACAACTTTTCTCCACAC
>JABFRV010000141.1 GCA_013140975.1 Saprospiraceae bacterium | reverse complement strand
AATATATAATAAATGCAAATTATTTTTATATGTTACTTCCATATATAAAAAAATATTAATATGTTTGCAGCTTAACTCACGACTAAGGGTTAACCAAAACAAGAGATTTCTTTAGCGCAGATGAATAGCTGAATCCGTAGGAATTATTCCTAAGATTCATTAATAAGAAAAAACTAAACTGCGTTTAAATGAGCAAACTACATGATTCCTTAATCCCTTCAAGGATTACTTTGAGAAGTCTTAATTTAATAGTCTTCTTGTGTTCTGTTTTAATTTCAACATCTTTTATTCAAGCCCAATGCATTGTTTCTCCGGGAACTATTACTGGAAAAGTATTTAAGGATCAGAATCTAAACGGGATTATGGATCCCTCTGAACCGGGTATTCCTTTTATACAAGTGAATGCATATGATAAAGATAACAATCTCGCTGTTAGTGGCCTCAGTGCAATTACAGGAGTATATACTCTAAGTGGATTGACAGATGCAAATAAGTATCGAATAGAAGTAATAAAGCCTTTGTCATTTGAGTATTCATTTACTGGAAGCAATCATCTGGGAGAGCTGAGATTTGTAAATAGTCCTGCTTGTGAAAATCATTTTGGCTTATATAAGACGAAAGAAGTGAATCTCAACCCGAATCCGGATATTGCGGTTTCAATTTTTAATAGCACAAATGCATTAAGCTCAGGAACAAGTCTTCATTCACTTGTCTCGTTACCTCAAAAGTTTTTAAGTACTTCTTCTATAAATAATATATCAAATAATGCATTAACAGGTTCTATTTTTGGATTAGCATGGAATCGAAGCAAAGGCCAAATTTATGCTTCCGCTTTTGTTAAGCAATATGGACCTATAGGACCATTAGGAATTGGTGGAATTTATGCGATACAAAAAAATGGACAAGTTGATCACTTCGTGAATCTGACTGACATGGGAGTAAATCTGGGTTCAACCAATGGAATAAATCCCAATGATTGTGCAATAGGATCATTTGTTGGAAAAACAGGATTGGGCAATATGGATATTTCTGATGACGATCAATTCCTTCTTGTTACAAATTTATACAACAAATCTATTGTAATCATTCCAACATCACAACCAAGCGCACAAAACATTATTGAATTAAGTATACCGAATCCGGGATGTATCAATGGCGAATATGCAGTTTCCGCTGTGAAGTATCATGATGGATTGGTTTATTTGGGAGTAACATGTACGGGAGAATCTGCTAAAGGATCAATGTCTTTTCATGTCTATGAATTGAATCTTCTGTCAAGAGTCTTTAATGAAATTTTATTAACTACGTTTGCAAAAAATTATTGGCTAACCAATCCCGGTGAATCAAAACATGTATCACAATGGTTAACGGATATTGATTTTAACAATCGAGGTGAAATGATTTTAGGGATTGCCGATCGCAAAGGACACACCTTTTGTGCGGGTAATGAACCATTGACAAATCAAGATGGTGATATTTTAGTGGCTTATAAATCTGGAAACACCTGGTTCTTAGAAAATGGAGGAATTGTCAATGGAAGAGGTGGAAGTGGAGTGGGTCGATATGAAGGTCCGGGTAACGGTGAATTTTTTGGTGAAGATTATTGGATTGTTGGTCCAAGTTTGCACCCTGAAGTTTCTTTTGGAACCTTAGCATCTTGTAACGATGCTGAAGTTTTGAATGCAGTATTTGATCCTCGTTTCGAATCATTCGCTGGAGGATTACATCGTTATAATACAGACAATGGGAAATTAATTTCAAGTATAGAATTATATAATAGGACGAATAATCAATTTGGAAAAGCAAGTGGAATTGGAGATATAGAAGTTTTACATGCAGCTATTCCTTTGGAAATTGGAAATTATATTTGGTTCGATCAAAATACGAATGGTATCCAGGATGCTGATGAATCTGGGCTTGAAGGAGTTTCCTTAAGCTTACTCGATAAGAATTGTAGAAAAGTAGCAAGTGTTGTAACAGATATAAAGGGTAATTATATTTTTAATAACAGAAATGTAGATTTAAATGGTGATGGAATTTTTGAGTCGCTTCTTTTTGATGAAACTTATTATATCGTATTAGATGATCAAAGATATAATTCAGAAACAGGGAAGATTACAATCTTACAAAAGGAAATGCAAATCACTTCTCCGGATTTGTTGTCAATTGGAATTCCGGATTCATACGACAGTGATGCAAGATTAAATTCCAATATTTGCAGCCGAATTGGTAAGTATCCGGTAATCACAGTTAAGACGGGTAACAGTGGGCAGAATCAATTTAATTTCGATATAGGATTAAAGCCAACATCACCTGTAATTGAACCTCCTGTTCCGGTGTATGATCTTGCGTTAATTAAAAAACTTGCCTCACCGATCAATTTAAAACTAAATGATTTTGTAGAGTTTGAAATCGAAGTTTATAATCAGGGTACTCATGCTGTTCATCAATATGAGATAACAGATTATATACCTTCTCAATTCGAATTTGTTGAAAGTCAAAATCCGAATTGGGTAAAAGTTGGAAATACAGCAGTGTATGCATCTTCGAATTCAATTCCCGCAAGTCAAAAACATTCTATTAAAATTAAACTGAAGTTTATTAATACACAGCAGATTTCGGCTATTGTAAATGTTGCCGAAATTTCATCCATGAGAAATGAACTGGGACAAATTATCAAGGATAGAGATTCATCACCTGATAATATTAAAGATAATGATGCGGGAGGGGTTGTAAATTCTGTGCATGATAATAATATCAATGGAAATGGAACGGATGATGAAGATGATCATGATCCCGCGTCAATTATGATATATGACGTTGCACTTATTTTGACAACTGACAACCATAATCCAATTAAGATCAATGAAGACAGGAAATTTCAAATTAGAGTTTGTAACCAAGGGTCAGAAAAAATAAAGAATATTAAATTCATTGACTACTTACCGGAAAATTTGAAAGTAAGTCCTAATGATAATAATGGATGGATGATCATGGAAGGGAAATATTACAATATTATAAATGAAGAATTATTGCCTGGTCAATGTGCTACAAAGGAAATTTTACTTAGGGCTCCGGATTTTGTAGGTACAACATGTATAATAAATCGCGCTGAAGTTATAAGCTTTGAAAATACGCAAGGAATCTCTGTTTCAGAATTTGATATTGATTCAAAGGCTGATCAGATAAATGGAAATGATGCAGGCGGAGTTGTCGGTTCTGCAACGGATAATTTTTTACAGGGAAATGGAATTAACGATGAAGATGATGAGGATCCTGAAATTCTTAGAGTAGCTGATCTTGCATTAAGTAAAAAATTAAGAGAAAATAGTTTCTTAAAATATAAGAAAAACATCACTTTTGATATTCAAGTATATAATCAAGGTTGTATTGACCTGCAGAATATACAAATCGTGGATTATGTTCCTAAAGGATTTTCATTGAGTAGCGAAGCCCTCAATAATGGTTGGTCGCTATCTAACGATATTGCTACGTATGTTTATAAGGGGGTAATTCGTACGGGAGAAAATATTTCTTTATCGGTAGAACTAGAACATATCGGTGAGTTTAATTCAAATTCGATATTGAATTATACAGAAATATTTAAGTTCGAAGATTTATCTGGAAATATTCTTTCAGATTTCGATTTTGATTCTTCACCTGACAATTTAAATAATAATGATCAGGGAGCTTTATATGGTAGTGTAACAGATAATATGATATTGGATCATGGAGTTTTGGATGAAGATGATCATGATGTTGCATATGTTCCTGTTGTTGATATAGCGTTAACAAAAACAATTGTAAACCCTGATCGACTTGTCAAAGAAAATGATCAAGTAGAATTTATTTTAAAAGTTTTTAATCAGGGCAATCAAATAATCAACGGTTTTGAAATTGTTGATTATCTCTCTGATGGTTTTAGATATGTTCAAAATGAAAATGCATTATGGAGTTTAGGTGGAGATAAGAAATTGGTTCTTACAGATAGAAATGACTTGTTGCCTGGAGAATCCAAAAGCTTTTCGATCTTTTTAAGAGTAAATGAAGGAAATTATGGCAATCAAATTCCAAATTGTGCAGAAATTAAATCATTTGGATATAATAGCACGAATCTAACAATGGATTTTGATTCAAAACAAGATGATATTCCGGATAACGATAAGTATGATTATTCAAGAGTTGACGATCATGGAGAAATTGACGAAGATGATCATGATAAAGCGGTTACTAACCCAAAGAATTTTGATTTGTATTTGAGAAAATTTGTCAATAAAAGAGTTGTGGAAATCCTAGGAGATGTAACCTGGACCATAGAAATAATTAATGAAGGAACTATTACCGCAACTGAATTACAAATTGTTGATTACCTTCCGGAAGGTTTAACTATGAATGATCCTGATTGGAGTAATAAGCCTGGAGAGGGTAACTCCAATAAATATTATCAAACATTATCTGTTGCCAATGGCAAATTAGGAACTGACGGACTAATGCCTGGTGAAACTTTAAGCGTTAAAGTTGTAACAAGATTGAATCCACAGGCTAGACCTGGTGTAATTACAAATGGCGCAGAAATAATGTATGCTAAAAATCAGTTCAACGAAAAGGATGAAGATTCTTTTCCAGATGATGATGAAAGTAATGATCCTGGTGGAACACTTTTTGATGGCACAGATGGAACAGTTTCTGCAGGACCAGATGATGATATAGATGAAGACGATGCAGATATTGAAGGAGTTTTTTATCTCGTCATAGAACATTCAGAATGTGTTTGCTTGTCTAATGCAACAACCCCTGGTAATGGACAATTTGGTGTTGATTTATCGTTAGAATCCCGAAATGATGAGGTCTGGTTTATTAGATCGGTTAATGGGTTATTTGATCCTGCAAGTCTACCGCCACCTGCTGCCCCAACACCATTTATAATTGGATCAGCCGGATTTACTTTATCACCTATTAGTTTTACCGGATTAACAACGGTTTATGGAATGTCCGGTGTATTTTTAGAAGGAATTGGTTTTGATATTGTTTTAGAAAATCAATATGGGGACAAAGTTAGTCTTGGCAATGTTAGATGCAGTTATGATCAACCTATTCTTATTGAAGCGCAGAATAATGTTTGTTCAGGAAATACAACTAAATATACTTTACAAAACAGAGCTGGAAGTGCCTATAATTGGACATTAGCATCGGGAGGAGTAATTCTTTCAGATCCTACTAAGAATTCAGTTGTAGTTCAATGGACAGGTGCGACGAATTCAACACATGATTTAACAGTAATTGAAAGTAATCCGGATTTTTGTATCGAGCCATTGACGATTTCTGTAACGATTGGCAGTGTTCCGGGACCTATTGCATGTATAGGAAATGCACAAATATCTTTAGATAGTAAATGTGAAGCAAAAGTAACGGCAAAAAGCCTTCTTGTTGGCGGACCATTTGATTACAATTCGTATGCTGTCATGTTAATCAATAAAGATGGAACATTAGTGCCAAATAACATTGTAACTTATGAGCATGTTAATAAACCGCCATTGACGGCAAAAGTTATTAATACATGTAACGGTAATATTTGTTGGTCAAAGATTACTGTTGAAGATAAATTGGCTCCGGTACTTCAATGTTTAAATGATACGATTGATTGCACAAGAATGAAATCTCATTTAGGTCCATTGGTATTTGATAATTGTGATACAAAGCCAAGTAAATTTTTAGTATCTGAAACAATCGAAAATACTCCTTGTAATAGACTTTATTCTAAAATTGTTCATAGAAAATATCAGGCAAGAGACGAGTCTGGTAATTTATCCAAAGTATGCAATTCGGATTATTTTCTAAAAAGGATTAGTTTAGAAGATATAGTTTTTCCAGATTCGTTGACGAGAGCAGGCGACAATTCATTGCAATGCGGTCACTATCTTAAAGATTCTTTGGGAAGACCGGATCCTTATTTTACAGGAATACCAACCTATAATGGGCAGAATTTATGGCCAAATAAAGATACGAAGTATTGTGATTTTGCGGTAAGCTTCGATGATTATGTAATTTCTTCTCAAAACTGTTCTAGAAAAATAAATAGAGTTTGGAAAGTTACAATTTGGTATTGCACAACATTTACTCAGGAAGTTTATAATCAGTACATTGAAATTTTTGATAATGATGCGCCTGTAGTAGACTGTCCTTACGATAAAGAAGTATTTGCTAATTCTTCTGCTTGTAAGGCAGAAGTATATATTGAGCCAATTAAAGCTATTGATAGTTGTAATAACGGAGTGAGCATTACTCTTACGTACCCCGGTGGAATAGTAAAGGATTTTAAAGGGGGTTTTATTACATTGCCTGTCGGTGAAAATAATATTAAGGTAGAGGCATTTGATAATTGTTATAATGTATCAGAATGTAAATTTACTGTAAACGTAGTTGATAAAGCCGCACCGCTTGCATTATGTGATCGTGAAACAGTTATTAGCCTTGATCGATTTGGTCAGGCCTGGATTCCTGCTACAGTATTCGATGATGGATCGTATGATAATTGTCATCTTAAGTCTATGAAAGCAAGAAGAATGGATAATGGTGGGATATGTAATACCAGTTCAATTCAATTTGCAGATTCAGTAGGTTTCTGTTGTGCGGATTTAGGTCAACTTGTAACAGTTCTTTTTCAGGTAACAGATGAAAATGGAAATTCGAATACCTGCATGGTTCAGGTTGAAGTACAGGATAAAACGATTCCTTCAATTCAATGTCCTCATGATGTTACAATAAGTTGTGATACGCATATCGTAGTGACCAATTTAAGTGGCTTTGGACGGGCAACTGCATCAGACAATTGTGACGTTACCATTGAAGAAGTAGATAGTATTCATATCAATCAATGTAGAGAAGGATATATTGAGAGAATATTTATTGCTGGAAACAGTTTTGGACTTGATGTATGTACGCAGAAGATTACAATAATTAATAATCATCCTTTTACTGAAGCAGATATTGAATGGCCAGTTGATGTTGATACAACTCTTTGTAATGCAGATAATTTATCTGTCGAAAGATTAGGTGATAAGTATCGGCCAATAATTACCGAGGATCGTTGTGATCTGGTAGGAATTAGTCATAAAGATCAGGTATTCAGATTTGTAACAGGGAACGACGCTTGTTTTAAAATTATTAGAACCTGGCAGGTGATTAACTGGTGTAGATTTAAGGACCCCATGACGAATGAACCAATTATCTATCAACATACACAGATTCTTAAAGCGCATAATAAAGTTGCTCCAACTATACTGGAGGGTTGTGAAGAGGAGCGTTTTCAAAGTAATGACACTTCATGTGTAGGGGCAAACGTTTTATTATTTTCTTCGGCGCAAGATGATTGTACTCCTGATTCTGATCTCATCAATTATTATGAGATTGATCTTGATTCAGATGGAAGAATTGACCATTTTTCAAGGAATTCCGGTTCCAGAATTGACGCAAGTGGGTATTACAAACTGGGTAAACATAGAATCAAATATGTCTTCGAAGATAAGTGTGGCAATAAGAGCGTTTGTGAGAAAAATTTTGAAATCATTAATGTTAAATTACCTTCTGCATATTGCCGTAAGGGACTGGCAGTAAGTCTGGTTCCAATGGATTTAAATAACGATGGCAATATAGATAATGAGATGGCAACAGTTTGGGCCAGCGATTTTGATCTGGGTTCAAGTCATCCATGTGGTTACGATGTTACTATTTCGATTGGAAGAGATAGTTCTATACATAGTGTTACATTTGATTGCAAGAACGTAGGAAGAAACATTATTTTGTTATGTGCAACAGCAAGTAATGGCACACAGGATTGTTGTGAGACATTTATTGATGTACAAGACAATAATAATGTTGATATCTGCGGTTGTATTAGACAACCAAACAATCTTACAGTAAATTTATGTAATCAATTGACGGATCCTGTGTCTTTAAATTCGTTCCCAAGATTTGGGGCGTGCAAATGTGATTCTAATCGCGTTACTTTTAATGATGTCATAGAGACAAATATTCAAGGGTTATGTAGAAGAATAACCAGAAATTGGAAGGTTGAATTTATTTGTCAGAATGCCAATGAAGTTATTACCTTCTCACAAATTATTGATGTTACAACAAATCTAAAGGAAATCGATATTCAATGGCCTGAAGATACAGTTTTGGTTGATAACTGCATTGGAACAATAGATACTTCTTCCATTGGAGAAACTCCAAGAGTTTGTCTCTATGATGGTAATGTCATGATCATGTTTACAGATCAGGAATTAGATCCAGGGAATAATGTAAGAGTCGTGAGAAGAACCTGGAATGTTTTCAGCAAATGCGTTACTTCTCAATCTTATTTTTATCAGCAACTCATAATTGTGAAAGATGCAATTGGGTCAAAGATCAAAATACCTGCTGACATTACTGTAAACAGTTGTAGTAAGCCTTTTGAACCGGATTCATTAAATGGTTATCCAACAGTTCAATGTGGTTGCGATACTATAAATTTTGATTATAAGGATGATACGATTTTTTCTAATAATGAAGTCTGCTATATTGTAGAGCGTAATTGGATCGTAAATGTAAGATGCAGACCTACTGTAGATACGACTTTTATTGGAATTCAGAGAATAACAAGAGATGTTAATTTGGTTAGTAGTGATATAATATGGCCAGTAGATACGTTCAGATCATTTACTTGTCAGGTAAATAATAATCCAAACAGAACCGGAAGACCCACGTTACGAATAGATTATTGTGGATTGGTGTCGATTACGTCTTCTGATGTTATTGTAAATGGAGCTACTTGTAATACAATACGACGTACCTGGACTGTCCGTAATACATGCAGCAATACACAGGTATTTACCCGGGATCAAATTATTATTAATTTTAATCAAGGTACTATTGGACTTACTTGTCCACCAAATATTACAGTGAATGCTGATCCAAATACCTGTGGAGCTCGCGTAAATTTAAATATTCCTACGGTTAATAGTCCGTGTAACTTTGGAATAAGCATTACCAATAATGCGCCTACCATATTTCCGGTAGGTAATACAAATGTAATTTTTACAGCTCGGGACACATGCAATCATTCAACAACTTGTACGACACGTGTTACAATTATAGAAAATGTTCCACCAACATTAACTTGTCCACGCGATACAATTATTGAGTGTAATACGAATCTGAATAATTTAAACTTATTTGGAACTGCGAGTGTAACAGATAATTGCCCGGGTGTTAGTTTAAGAGACAGTGTTTTAAGAGCAGTTAATCTATGCGGAATTGGAACTATAAGAAGATTTTTCATCGCAACAGATGCATCAGGAAATCGAGCAACATGTCTTCAAACAATTACAGTAACAAATAATGATCCGTTGGATAGTTTGGATATTATTTGGCCTCAATCACCATTTACGGTTGCAGAATGTGGATCAACATTACCTTCAAATACGGGTATACCTACAATAGGGCAGGGTATTGTTTCTTGCTTTAAAGTTTCAGTTTCGTTTAAGGATACTTCTTTCTGTATTCCGGGTAATTGTCAGATTGATCGTAAATGGACAGTGCTTGATAGTTGTACGAGTACGATGTTTATGTTTGTACAACAGATAAAGATAAATGATACAATTCCTCCAACTATTTTGGGAATAAAGGATACGGTTATATTTGCAAATGATACAACCTGTTCAGGATTTATTAATGTTAACGCATTCGTTAATAATTGTGATTCTAACACGATTACAATAACGAATAATTCAACCTTTGGCGGGAATGGAATGAATGATGCTTCAGGAGTTTATCCTGAAGGAACTACTGTTGTTAAGTTTACAGCGACTGATGGATGTTGCAATATGTCAATGAAATCTATTTCAATAACTGTAATGGATACAATAGCCCCGATTTTTACCTGTAAAAAGATTCATACTGATATTCAGGATAATGGCTGTGTAACAGTTAAAGCAAGGGATTTTTTAGTTGTTGCTGATGACAACTGTACAATGTTTAGTATGTTAATGTTTTCATTTGACCAGAATAACTTTAATGATTCAACAAGAACAATTTGTTGTGATTCATTAAATAGTAATGGACAATATCTCAAGTCGATTATTATTTATGTTAAGGATAAATCAGGTAATATAAGTTTCTGTGAAACACTATTAAGAGTAACAGATCCAAATGGATTTTGTGGAACATTTACCCAAGTTGGTGTAACAGGAATTATAACCAATAGAAAGGACATAAAAATGACAAATGTTCCTGTTGATTTAATTAGCCAGACTGTTCTGGGAACAAGAACCAATGCAGGAGGAGTTTATGCGTTTTTGGATATGCCAAGAGGAGGACGTTATTCGTTGGCTCCAAGCTTGGATGTTGATCCTTTGGATGGAGTATCAACTTATGATATCGTTTTAATTCAAAATCATATCTTAGGTAAGAAAGCTTTTAGCAGTCCTTACGAATATATTGCAGCGGATGTTAACAATTCAAAATCAGTTACTTCTTCAGATATATCCGAGATCAGAAAATTGATACTTGGTAAGCAGGAAAGATTTACTAAAAATAATTCATGGAAATTCATACCGGAAAATTTCAAATTCTCCGATATTGAAAACACCTTGAATGAACCAATTCCAGCTCAATTCGAAATTCAAGCATTAATGGATAATTTATTCGTTGCATTCAAAGGAATTAAAATAGGGGATATCAATGATTCACAAAAGTACACAGGATTCCAAAGCACAAAATCTCGCAGCAATCTAATTACTCCATTGATTGTCGAAGATGTTGAATTGAAGCCAGGTGAAGTGAAGGAGGTAAAAATTGAGTTTGAGAGATTTGAAGATTTTATGGGCGCGCAGGCAACTTTATTCGTAAGCCCTGAAAAAGCAAAAATTAGCGAAGTAAGAATTGCTGAGAATAGTTCATTGCAGTTTGAACATGTTGGTGAAGTGAATAGGGATAAAGGGATTATTAATTTTTCCTGGATTCCAACGGGCAAAGCTGATAAATGGCAGTTGATCCTAAAATTGGAAAGTAAAGAACTTTGCAAGAGTTCTGAAATCGTTGAAATTGCTCATCAATATTTAGAATCTGAAGCGTATCATAATGATGGAAGTACATATCAATTTATGATTCGACGAAAATCCAATACCTTGAAAACGGATGATGTTACGATTTTGTATCAGAATATTCCTAACCCATTTTCAGAGAATACTATAATTCCTATAGAAGTGAGTCAAGCTACTCAGAAAAATTTAACTATTTATGACTTCACAGGAAAAGTAATTAGTTCGATGAATCTTCAGCTCAACAAAGGAATGAATTATATTCCAATAGAGAGAAGCTTGTTTATACATGATGGCGTTTATCTGTATAAGATCGAGGGCGAATTACAGAATCAGGTTCGAAAAATGGTGATTAGAAACTAAAAGTAACCAAAATTTATTTTGAAAGGGTGCTGCTAGTAATAGTGGCACCCTTTTGTATTATATAAAAGCATTATATATATTATGTTATTTATCAATAATTTATAACGCATACAGAATAAACTTCTTATATATTTATTTTTTTTTAATATAAAATTTATATATATTAAGAATTATTTATATGTTTGCATCGGGTTTCCAAAAGATCCCCGTCCCATTTTTTACTCTTTAGCGCAAGTCGGATAGGTCTGTCTGAAAATGACAGCTTAGGTCGGAAAATAAAATTGATTATAAACTACAACTTGCGTTTCAATGAGAAAGCTATTTTTGGATTCAACTACACTTACAAATTGTTTTATTACAATTCGTAAACATTCTTTACTATACTATTTGTCTGTTTTTCTGGCAGGATATTTCTTAAATCCTGTAAAAGCAGAGTCTGACTTCTCCTCTTTATCCGGCAGAATATTTCTGTCGACGGGAAATTCTGTCAATAAGAGTATTAATTCAGCTTTCAATTTCATTGCGATATATGCCTTTGATGAAAAAGGAGAATTAGCAGGGAATTCGATTCGTAATATATTTGGAAATTATTACATTCAGGATCTCCAAATCTCTAAGAAGTATAAAATAAGTACGCAATCAATTCCTGTTTCTTTGAATATTCAGGGAAAAAGCGATGAAATTATTATTTCGAATGGAGATAACAGGAAGGATCTATTAGTTAATGAGAGGTCTTTATTAAGCTTCGGTATTAAAGATCAGAATCTTGAGGTACTGAAAAATAACGAGCTCTCTTTTCAAATTATTTCTGAATCAGCAAATAGTCTTTCCGGATCATATGGTAAAGATTTACAGGCAACACCTTGTTTTTGTTTGAAAAATGCAACTGAAACAGGTAATGGTCAATTTTCAACAACACTTAAACTCGTTTCAGGTCGATCTGAACAATGGTTCATTCGGTATGTAAACGGATTGTTTTCTATTTCAAGCCCTTCGCCGCCAAATTCTCCCATTCCTTTTGTAACTGGATCGGGTGGACAATTATTAATTGAAGATGTAACTTCTGATACGTCTTCGAATTATTTTTTATCCGGAATATTTGTATCGGGAATAGGATTTGATATTATTTTGGAAAACAATTATGGTGACAAAGTAAGTCTAGGGAATATCAGCTGTAACTATGAATTGCCTGTTGTTTTAGAATCATCCAATAATGCTTGCGTTAATTCAACAGTAAAATATACAGTCAGGCAAAGACCCGGAAGTGCTTACCAATGGAATCTTGCCACTGGAGGAACTATAATAAGTAATCCATTAGCTCATTCAATACAAGTGCAATGGTCCGGAGCACCTGGAACAACTCATTTACTTTCTGTAAAAGAAATAAATTCTTCAATCTGCATCGAACCGCTCAATATCCCTGTGACAATTGGAAATGTTTCAGGAAATGTTGCTTGTATAGGAAATGCTCAAATTTCTTTAGATGCTAATTGTGAAGCTCTTGTATCTGCAAAGAATCTTCTTGTGGGAGGACCTTATGATTTTAATTCTTATGCTGTTCAGATCTTCAATAAAGATGGATCACTTGTACCTAATAATATAGTGAATTATAGCCATATCAACAAACCGGCTATGACAGCAAAAGTAATAAATACCTGTACCGGAAATTCGTGTTGGACAAAAATTACAGTTGAAGATAAATTGTCTCCAACAATTGTTTGTCAAAATGATACTATCGACTGTACCAGAATGAAATCCCATTTAGGCCCATTTATTTATGATAATTGTGATCCTAATCCAACGAAGATTTTAATTTCAGAAACGATTGAAAATACACCTTGCAATACTCTGTATTCAAAAATTGTGCACCGTCAATATCAGGCGAAGGATGCATCTGGAAATTTGTCTAAAATATGCAAAGCAGATTTTTTCTTAAAACGCATTTTGTTTGATTCTATCCAATTTCCAGATTCATTAACTTCAATTAAAGAAAATTCTTTACTATGTGGAAAGTATCCTTTGGACTCATTGGGTCGACCACTTCCAGAATATACTGGTATTCCAACATATTTCGGTCATAATTTATGGCCTAATAAGGACACAAAGTATTGTGACTTTTCCATTTCCTTCGAAGACTATATAACAAGTGGTACTAATTGTACTCGAAAAATTAATAGAGTCTGGAAGATCGTGATCTGGTATTGTACGACTTCTAAAATTATTACATATAATCAACTCATTGAAATATATGACAGAGAAGGCCCGGTAATTCATTGTCCATATGATAAAGAAGTATTTACGAATTCTTCCAATTGTGAGGCAGATGTATATATTGCTCCAATTAATGCGGTTGATAGTTGTAAAAATGGCGTAAACTTAATTCTGACATATCCGGGTGGAGTCATTAAAAAATTTGCTGGTGGCTTTATCAAGCTTCCGGTTGGTACACATGTTGTAAATGTTCAAGCCTTTGACAATTGTTATAATATTACTGATTGCTTTTTCAATATTGAGGTTTTAGATAAGGCCGCACCAACTGCAATATGTGATAGAGAAACGACTGTAAGTCTTGATAGATTTGGAGAAGCTTGGATACCTGCTTACATATTTGATGATGGATCATATGACAATTGTCATATAAAATCTATGAAAGTTAGGCGAATGGACAATGGACTCCCATGTAATTATAATTCTGTATTAGCTGATTCAGTTGGTTTCTGCTGTGAAGATGTGGGTAAATTAATTACTGTCTTGTTTCAGGTAACCGATGAGTCGGGAAATACAAATACTTGTATGATACAGGTTGAAGTACAGGATAAGACAATTCCAAAGATCTCTTGCCCACATGATGTTACAATTGATTGTAATTATCATTTTAAGCGCAATGACCTTTCAGAATTTGGAGTTGCAATTGCATCAGATAACTGTAAAGTTACAGTCATTGAAAAAGATAGTTTTAATATCAATCAATGCAATGAAGGGTTCATTTATAGAATATTTACAGCCGGTAATAGTTTTGGATCTGATACCTGTATTCAGACTATACATATAATTAATGATACTCCGTTTGTAGAGAATAATATTATTTGGCCTCTTGATTTAGATACAATGGTTTGTAATGTTTCGGTTCTTTCTCCGGAACTACTTGCGGCTAAATACAGACCAAGAATAACTGAAGATCGTTGTGATTTGGTTGGAGTAAATTATGAGGATCATGTATTTAAATTTGTATCAGGGAGTGATGCATGTTTTAAAATACTTAGAAAGTGGAAAATCATAAATTGGTGCAGATTCAAAGATGTTATGTCAAAAGAACCTATTGTTTATGAACATGTTCAAATATTAAAAGCGAATAATAAGCAAGCACCAATTATTCTAACAGGATGTGAGAATCAGCGAGCGGAAATATCTGATACTTCTTGTACCCTTGGAAGAATTTCTCTAATATCTACTGCTAGTGATGATTGTACTCCTGATATAGAATTAATTAATTTCTATCAAATAGATTTGGATTCTGATGGACGGATAGATTTTCAAGCACAGGGTGCCGGGGCAAGAATAGATGCCAGTGGTCGTTATAAGTTTGGTAAACATAGAATTAAGTATATTTTTGAAGATCGTTGCGGGAATAAAGCAGTTTGTGAAAAAGATTTTGAAATCATAAATGTAAAGCTTCCTTCTGCATATTGTAAGAAAGGAATCGCAGTAGGATTAGAAGCAATGGATCTCAATAATGATGGCAGATTGGATGGTGAATTTGCAACGATTTGGGCAAAAGATTTGGATCAGGGTTCAAATCATATATGCGGATACGATATTACTTTGTCCTTTGGAAGAGATAGTTCCAAACATAGTATTACATACAACTGCGACAGCATAGGTAGACGAACTGTTCTACTATGTGCGACAGCAAGTAATGGCAGACAAGATTGTTGTGAAACATTTATTGATGTTCAGGATAATAACAACGTTGATTTTTGTGGGTGCTTAAAAAGGCCAACGGACTTAACAATAAATTCATGTACTCAGATTACTGATCCAATCTCTATTAATTCATTTCCAAGGTTTGGACTTTGTATTTGTGATTCAAATCGTGTTACAAGTACTGATATCATTGTTAGAAATATTCCAAATATCTGTTATAGAATTCAAAGGAATTGGACAGTAGAATTTTTGTGTGCTGGTTCAGCAGAAGTAATTTCGTTTACACAGAATATTGATGTAACAACGAATCTAAAGGCTTCAGATATAGTATGGCCTAGTGATTCTATCACTGTTGATAATTGTGATGGATCGAGGGATACTTCAAGAATAGGTGGAGTTCCAAGAGTCTGTCTTTATGATGGAAATGTCATGTTGATGTTTTCAGATACAGAAGTACCATCAAGACCTAATACACGATTATTTATTAGAAGATGGAATGTTTTTAGTAAATGTGTTCTTTCTCAATCTTTCTTCTTTGATCAGAAAATACTGGTAGTAAACCCGATAGGAACAAAAATCACAATTCCAGCAGATATTACTGTGAACAGTTGTAGCAGACCTTTCTTGCCGGATTCATTAAATGGATTTCCAATCGCAGCTTGCGGTTGTGATTCTATCACCAATACATTCAGAGATGATACAATCAGAATAAACAATGAAATATGTTATCTGGTAAATAGAACCTGGAATGTAAGAGTGCGATGTAGACCAACAATAGATACCGTTTTTACGGGTATACAAAGAATAACCCGTGATGTAAATCTGGATCCGAATGACATAATTTGGCCGGTAGACACATTTAGATCTTTTAGTTGTTCTGCTAACAGCAGCCCGGATAGAACGGGAAGACCTTCTTTGCGTACTAATTATTGCGGACTCATCAGCTTTACTTTTGCAGACGTTAATATAAGTAATGCTACATGTACAACAGTAAGGCGAACATGGACTGCAACAAATCCATGTAGCCCAACACAAACCTTAACCAGAGTTCAAATTTTAATCTTTTTTAACCAAAGTACGTTTTCTTTAACTTGTGCTCCTGATATAACTGTAAACGCTGATCCGAATACATGTGGAGCCAGAGTAAATGTTCCCAATCCATCGCTTATTAGCAATTGTAATTTTGGTATAACTATTACTAATAATGCTCCTGTTATTTTTCCTGTTGGAAAGACGAATGTAATATTTACTGCAAGAGATACTTGTAATCGTTTTTCAACTTGTACAACAATGGTAACTGTATTGGAAAATGTTCCACCAACTCTTACCTGCCCAAGAGATACATCTGTTGAATGTAGCGCGAATACACAAAACTTGAATCAATTTGGAATTGCAACTGCAAGTGATAATTGTCCTGGATTGACTTTGAGAGACAGTGTACTTCGTGCACAAAATGTATGTGGAATTGGAGAAATCAGAAGGTTTATAATTGCAACTGATGCGTCGGGGAATAGAGCAAGTTGCTTACAGACGATAACTGTTACAAATAGTGATCCTTTAGATAGCCTTGAAATAAATTGGCCACAATCTCCAATAACGGTTTTGGAATGTGCACCTTTTGGTCCTTCCAATACAGGAATACCTATAATAATTCAAGGTGCTGCTTCTTGTTTTAAAGTAAGAATAACATCAACGGATACAGCTTTTTGTATTCCCGGTAACTGTGAAGTGAATCGAAAATGGACTGTATTTGACAGTTGTGCGAATAATACTTTCATGTTTGTTCAAAGAATTATAAGACTTGATACTACAGCACCAACGATTCTTGGAATTAAGGATACATCGATTTTTGCAAATGACTCAACGTGTTCGGGTTTTGTAAATATCAAGGCATTAGTGAACAATTGCGATTCTAATGTAATTAAAATTACCAATAATTCTAACTTTGGTGGAAACGGGATGAATGATGCTTCAGGGTTTTATCCTGCGGGTATGACGACTGTAACATTTACAGCAACAGATGGTTGTTGTAATGTGAGTATGAAGAGTGTTGTTATAACGGTTATAGATACCGTAAAGCCGGAAGTAACTTGCAAGAAAGCAATTAAAAGAATCGCCGATAATGGTTGTGCGGTTTTTAACGCCAGAGATTTTATTGTTACCCTTACTGACAACTGTTCACCTCCACCTCAGATTATGGCATCCTTTGATAAGAACAATTTCAATGATACTCTCAGAGAAATATGCTGCGATTCTATTATGATGGGTCAGTTTACACAGACGATTACAGTATACTTTAAAGATGTATCAGGTAACATTACTGAATGTCAGACACTTCTACAAGCTATAGATGAGAATAGAATTTGTGGAAATTTCACGAGTGTATTAGTAAGTGGTCAAATTAAAAGTCGAAGAGATCGAAATCTAGCTAACGTACCTGTAACATTACAGGGAAGCTTGACAGGTTCTGCGCAGTCAAATTATTTAGGATACTATTCTTTTGGCAATATACCTCTAGGTGGTACTTATACAGTATTTCCACATTTAAATGTAGATCCTCTTGATGGCGTTTCTACATATGATATTGTACAATTGCAACAACACATTTTAGGTAAAAAATTATTCAGTGATCCATTTCAATACATTGCTGGTGATGTGAATAAATCAAGAACAATTACAAGTGCTGATATTTCAGAAATACGAAAATTGATCTTAGGCACAACAGAAAAGTTTTCAAAGAATAACTCGTGGAGATTTATCGTCTCAGACTATAAATTTATAAATAGAAATGATCCGTTAAATGATGATTGGCCGGAAACATATACGATAAAAGACATCAATACACATACATGGGTTGGCTTTACCGGAATAAAAATCGGAGACATTGATGATTCTCATAAATATGCAGGATTTGGAAGTGGAATTCAAACGCGATCTGCCAAGGATGCGTTATGGCAAGTTTCTAATAATGAATTGAAAGCGAATGAAACTAAGGTTATTAAATTAAGTTTAAAGAATTCTGCAGATTATCTGGGAGCTCAAGGCTCAGTTTATATTGATACAAGATATTTCAGAATTGTAAGATTGAGTAATGAGAATTCGACCAATATTTCTTCGGAGAATATTTCTTTACAAGAAAGTGATAAAGGACTTGTGAAATTCTCATGGATAAATACTGATCTGGATGAAGAATGCGTTATTGCTATTGAGGTTACAGCGCTGAGTCATGCCAATGTAATTGATCATATATCATTTAATGACAATTCATTGTTAAGTGAAGCATATGATAAGTATAATAATCTGGTACATATGAAATTTGGACTTGTAGATGAGCTTCATGATAAGTTCGCTTCAAACTTAATTTTATATCAGAATATTCCAAATCCTTTTAACCAGATTACGAGAATTCCTTTTGAGATAAATATTGATTCTGACATCTCATTGGAAATTTATGATATTAATTCTAAGCTAGTATTGCGTAATAAAGCGAAATACAAGAAAGGATATCACGAGATAGAAATAAAGAAATCAGACTTACCGGGTAGTGGATTATTCTACTATCAACTTCGTACTTCAACCGAACAAGTAAACAAAAGAATGTTGATGATTGACTAAGGTCTCAACAGCTTTCTGTTCAAGATAGTGTAGTAATCGGTTTTGTTTTCAAGAACCTCGATTCGTAAGACTCGGGGTTCTTTTTTCAATATAAAAGAATATTATTATAGTTGCATATTCAATCCACCTAATGAGTTCAAATTTTGAATTGTACAACTCATCATAATGAATGTAACTTAAAGTAATAAGGAATCCTGAAAGTACAGAAGTTAAAGGATAGCTAAAGAATCCAAATATAATGAATGTTATAATATACCAAGGATGAATAGTAGCATGGCATAAAAGAAAGACACCATATAAAATAAAAGCGGAAAGCATGATTTGAATAAGATCCAATTCCTTTTCTTTCTTTCTAAGCAGGTAGATCACCATAAAAATTACCCAGAGTGATAAAAGAATAAGGCCCCTGTAATTCCATAATTCAGGTATCCGAAGCTTTATCAGCAATTTACTTAATAATATAAAGAGAAAAGAATTAAACTCAAATTGCTTTAAGTATAAATTATATCCTTGAATATTTCCCAATGTAGGTCCAATAAAAATCAACATCGTAGAAAGGAGAAGTATAAAAACCCACATGGATTTATTACTTTTTCCTTTTGAAAAATTTAAAAGGAATGGTAATAAAATTACTGTATAAACCTTTACTAGAATTGATGTTGCAAATGCTATCCAGGATAAGAAATATTTTTGCTCCATGATATAGAAGACAGCCATGATAAAAGTCAGCCCCATGAGTATTTCGAAATGTAAATTTCCAAAAGTCTCAACCAATATTAAGGGATTAATATAATACAATGTGAAGATGGGAATCAACTTTGTTTTAAATATCGTATTTTTTGAAATTTTCCAAAGCAGGAAAGTTTCTGAAATAAGAAGTAAGACTTTTAGGATAATGGAGAAGCCCACTATGTTGTCTTGAGATAGATAAGCTGATATTGCAAAAAACATCTGACATACAGTAGGGTACACCGTATGATACTGAAATGAATTCATCTGTTCAGTTGCTATTATCATTGAAGAGTCCAACGAACTTTGAAGTGTAAGGAATTCTTCCGGTGTATACTGAAATGGATTCGTTCCTTGCAACATTAAATTTCCATCCCAATAGTAGCGATAGAAATCATCGGATAAAGTTGGCAAAGTAAATAATGAAAGAATTCGTAACCCTATTCCAATAATGAGAATAATAAGTAAACGATTCTTATTATTTATATATGATTGTAAAATGAAATAGCTGATAAAGGCAATTGTGAAAGGAATCGCAATTGTTAAAAACTCATCTTGCTTTGAAAATAGCAGCAGATAAGCGAGCGAGCAAGTAAATGCAATTAAATGGAAGTAAAACTTTATCAGATGTAGACCATTCTTTGGGAAGTGATCCGGATTCTGATCAAGTATTGTCAATATTTATTAATTAAGAAATCAACTGTTCACTGTCAATCCGTTAAACTGTCAACTCGTCAACCGCTCTACCCTTTCAGATTCAAATGACGCATGGAATAAAAGAAATTAATTCCAAATCCAAGCATAAGTAAGCTATGAAACATTAAGAATGAATAGTACTCAATTGAGATTGCCAACCCGATAGCAAAAATGAAATATCCAAGAAATAATACTTCGACCCAAGTTTTCCAGTCAATTTTCTGAATTACGTAAGTGTTTTTTGCAAAAGATTCTGTGCTTTTAATGATGCTAAACTTCGGAGTTCTAACGAAACTAGATTTTCTTCCTCTGAATCCTTGTATTACAGCAATACTATTGTGAAAACTTAAGCCCATTGATACGGCCATGAAAGTCGGGAAAAGCAATAAGAAGTTTCCGATTCTTTTATGCAAAGGTTGTTTCTCCCAACATGTAACCACATTTGCTTCATAAAATACAGAAAGAACTGATAAAGTTCCTAAAAGACAGAAACCAAGAAAAGTAGCCTTCATATTCAGATCATCCATGACATAAAGAACAGGAACACTTAGTAATGCTACCCAAAATATAATAAGGAAAATACTACTAGCCATTAGATGCATTGCTGAGTAGAACTTTGTTTTCCACGGTAAATTTGATTTTAAAATTACCGGAAGTAGTTTGCGAGTATTTTCTGCTCCACCTTTCATCCATCTGAATTGTTGAGACTTGTAACCATATATTTCAACCGGTAATTCAGAAGGGCATGTAATATCTTCGATATAATTAATCTTCCAACCATTCAATTGTGCTCTATAACTTAAATCAAGATCTTCAGTTAATGTATCAGAATGCCATCCACCTGCATCATAGATAGTTGTTTTTCTCCAGATTCCCGCAGTTCCGTTAAATTGTAAAAAATGTCCTGCTTCACATCTTCCGGCTTGTTCAACTGTAAAGTGCACATTTAATTGAAATGCTTGTAATTTTGTTAAAAGAGAGTAATCTTCATTTAAATGCGACCAGCGAGTTTGAACAACACCAACTTTTTCATGATTGAAATAAGGAAGAGATTTTTTCAAAAAGTCAGGTTCAGGTAAAAAGTCTGCATCAAAAATTGCAATGAATTCACCCTTTGCAGTTAACATACCCTCTTTCAATGCGCCAGCTTTATAACCTTGTCTGTTTGTTCTATGTACATGTACTATATCAAATCCTTGTTTGCGATACTCTTCAACTTTGATTTTGGCTTGACCCACAGTTTCATCAGTTGAATCATCCAATACCTGAATCTGAAGTTTATCTTTTGGGTAGTCGATTTTGGTAATATTATCCAATAACCTGTCAACAACATATAACTCATTGAAGATGGGTAACTGAATTGTAACCGTAGGAAAATGATCTTCCTCTTGTAGAGGTTCTAACGGTTTTTTATTTTTCTTTTGCTTACGGTAAGCCTTAAGCAAATTCAATTGGACCATACTAAACAGAGTCATGTATAGTAAGCACAACGTGTAAATTCCGATAAGAATAATTTGTAGTTGGTTCATATAGAACAAATATACCGTTGTTCTTCACGGATAATTTCAGAGTATCAAGGGTTTAGCATATCATTCACAAGTTTTAATAACTGTTAATTATAACAGTTTAAAAATTGTGTAAAGTATCTTGTACCCAGCCTTTATACTGCCAATAATGGTTCCTGAAATTTTTGATTCTCCGACACGCTTTCGGTAACTCACGGGTACTTCTAAATACCTTATTTTTAATTTTGCAGCCTTTAATTGCATCTCTACTGTCCACCCGAAATCTCTGTCTTTCATGTTAAGTTTTTGTAAAGCAGAAAATCGTATAGCCCGAAAAGGACCTAAATCCGTTATTCGTAAATTATAAAAAACGGTGATCAATAAACTTGCAAGTTTATTTCCAAAGAGTTGAACCGTAGTTAATGATCCCTTTTCTGCATTCCCTAAAGCCCTCGATCCGATAACGATGTCATGAGTATTATTGAAAATAGGAAGTAGTAAGCTTTCAGATTCTTCAGGATAATCAGAATAGTCTCCATCTATAAATAAAACAACCTCCGGTAATATTGACTGAGTATGAATATAATCAAGAGCTTTTAGACAGGCTGAGCCATAGCCTTTATGTGGTTCATGTACAACTATGGCACCAGCTCGAGAAGCAACACGAGCGGTATTATCGATACTCCCATTATCACAGACTACAATGTTGCGAAATAAATGTTTAGGAAGCTTATCAATGACTTTGGCAATTGATTTTTCCTCATTAAGAACAGGAATAATAACGTCAGTAATCATATTATAATTAATTATAATATGTAATATGGATGGTAATAAGAATGGAAGTCTATGCTAAAATCGATAAAGCCCGTTTAAAGAGCTTTAAAAGCCTTGGTTAGATATGTAAGAACAAATGGAAGCGGAACCCAGAACCAGGCCGGATACTTAATCAATAAGAATACAGTAATTACTGTTGATATAAGAAAAATCATCCAGTCTTTGCTAGTAGATTCGGTTTTTTCAGCCATTTCGAAGATTTTGTGCAAAAATAGTACAATTTGTCTTCATATCTTCGTTTTTCATTACATGAAATTTCTTTCTCAATTTCCATTTATCGGGCTGATTGTAGCCTTCGTTTTCATAAATTCTTGTAACAAGGAGAATTTTACTTCTAACCCGGAAGATCAACCGGAGTTTTCAACCGATACATTAAATTTTGATACAGTATTTACGACTCTGGGAAGTGCTACATATTCTTTTAAAATTTACAATCGAAAAAAGGATTTTATAAAAATTTCGAGAATTCACATTGTTGGAGGCGCCAATAGTCATTTTAAAATAAATGTGGATGGAATACCAGGGCATGATTTTTCAAACATAGAATTAAGACCTGAAGACAGTATTTATATCTTTTGTGAAGTTAAAATTAATCCTAATGATCCTTTGGAAAAAAGCCCATTTATTATTCAGGATTCAATTGTATTTATTACACAGGGTATAAGTCAATCTGTATTATTACTAGCGCGTGGTCAGAATGCCAATTATTATCCTTCTAAATCCAATAAATCAAACATATTCATTATTGATCTTCAAAACACAACATTGATTTGGGATGATCCCAAACCATATATTGTTTATGGTGTAGTCTATATTGATAATGGTATTCTGGAAATTGCTGCAGGAACAAGAGTTCATTTCTTTGGAGGAATTACAAGAACCAAGGATGCAATGGGGAATACTATATTCTATAATGATGGTCGATTAATTGTAGGATCAAACGCAAGTCTGCAAATAAAAGGAAATAAAGATCAACCTGTAATATTACAAGGTGTGAGACTTGAACCCACATTTCAATCTGTATCTGGACAATGGTCAGGAATATTTTTTGATCAATTATCTCAAAATAATTCTATCCATTATGCAACCATTAAAAACAATCTGATTGGATTGTCTTTTGATTCTTTGGCTCAGGCTGATATTCAAAATTGTACATTCTCAGGAAATTCTTATTTTGGGATGAGCGCTTATGCTTCCAATGTGACGGCTTCTAATTGTCTGTTTTATGATCAGGGACAATCATCAGTAGCAATTCAGGGAGGTGGAAATTATGTCTTCGAATATTGTACAATTGCTAATTTTTCCAATGATGAATCATCTTGCTTCGTTAGCAATAATTTTTGTCTTGATCCTCCTTTTTGTACTGAATATGCTAAACGAAATCTAAAAGCAGATTTTGTAAATTGTATTTTCACAGGTAATAATTCAGACGAATTCTATATAAGAATTGATCCTGATGCATCTACCTTATTTAATTTAAAATTGGATCATTGCTTATTGAGAATAAATGAATTGCTAAAGCCCAATCAATATCCTGATTTTGTAAAAGATTATTGCGATAATTGTTTTTTACGCCAAGGATTAGACAGCCTTTTTAAAGACATTTCGAAAAACAATTTTAGACCTGATTCACTTTCATTCTTAGAAAAAAGGGCAAAGCCGATAAACGGGATTATCATTGATTTGATCGGAAATAACAGAGATCCAATGACACCTGATCTTGGTTGTTATGAGTATCAGTATTAAGATAATAGTTTACTAAAATGTCTTATTTTGGAGATTTTGTATTATTAATCAAGAGTAATTCTATTGATTCGAATTAATTGAGTTGATTAAAGTTCGCAATTATAGCGACTTTATCTATTTAAGTTTGTATACTAATTTGCCACCTACACTAAAGGTATCCATTTTTAAAATTTCGTTAATTGAATATTCACAAATAAATCTAGTGGAATCCACTATTAATATTCTTCTAAAGTCATTAGGATCATGTTCAGTTATAGTAATAAGGCCAAATAACTTTTGTCGACCTCCTCTCAATGATTCCAAACTCACATGAAATATTTTTATAGAATCTATATAATATTCATTGCAATAGCCATACTTAATTATAAGGGATTTATATCTTGAACTATCAGTTATTATTACATTAACTTGATGTGGTTCTGTTCTAAGACTTTGATGCACACAACTTTGGTATGTCATTAAATAAAACCAAAATAATAAGATTATTTTATAAAATTTTATTTGCATATGTCTTAAAATAAAGTTACAATTATTAGCATTACTAATAATTACATTCTCATTAGAAAATTTAGCATTCTTAAATCTCCACTTGTTAACCTATGACAAATCAAATTTACAAATTCTTTTTCAAAATCCATGAACTGTGTTATGATTTAAAATATTTTTTAGCCATTTTTGAATTCCCTAATAAAATAAGAGTCATTTGTCAATTTTTTTCCTGTAATATATGATTTAAAGTAATTTTTGTCTTCGATTGTTACTTCCTTGAATTCTATTTTTTCAATAGTAAGTTCATTTCCGTCAGAATGAATAGTCTTTCTTTGAATTCTTAGATAAAATTTATTGTTTAATTTTCTAATCTCAATGAATGGAATTTTTAATGAGCCCATGTTATAGTCGACATTTAGTAAATTTATTTCTAAGAAATGATCAGTAATTTTATAATCTTCACCATAAATATCTTTTTTAATGTATTCGATTTCTAATAATTGAACTTTATCTTTTGTTAGAATTTCTTTTCCATTTTCGAAGTTATTTATTATTTCATCATTATTTAAGCCTATTTCTGTGGAATCAAGCTTGTGCTCAGTGTACAATGACTTATTATTATTAATTAGATAATTTATGCCTTTATTTCTATCATATAAAATGTAACTTGTGTTTGGAAACACAAATAAGGGTCTCTTACTAACGTCAATTAGTATAAAATT
>JABFRV010000103.1 GCA_013140975.1 Saprospiraceae bacterium | reverse complement strand
ATGAGACTTCAGTCAATGTCTGCAGGCAGATCCATTAACCTGGCATTATCCCATCGCGGAATAGAAGGACTTAAATTGGTTGGAATGGATAAGGAAATTCTTCAACACGCAATACAAATGAAAGGAAGGATGATTCATTCTATAGAAGGTGATCTCAACTTTCAATCCTATAGTATTCGGGAAGGAGAACATATTAATTCAATAAGCAGAAGGGTGTTGAATGTTATGTTGATGAATGCAGTTGAAGAATTAGGAGTAAAAATTAATTTTTTACATCGATTGGAGACTTTCAATCCAAATACTTCAGAATTTACATTCACGAACAAAGGAAATCGTATTACATTATCGGAGGGTGCATTGATCGCAACAGATGGAGCGAATTCAGCTGCCAGAAAGTTCATGATGGATCATAGCGCTGAATTAAGAATGAATTATCAACAAAAATTTCAACCTTACGGATATAAAGAACTTACTATACCACCTGGAAATAATGGGCAATTTTTATTGGACGAAAATTCACTCCATATATGGCCTAGAGGCCATTTCATGATGATTGCTTTACCAAATCCGGATGCAACATTTACAGCAACTTTATTTTTACCGTATGAAGGAACTGAAGGCTTTGATCAATTAACAAATACAAGTTCTGTAGATAATTTTTTCAAAAAGTATTTCAATGATTCTAAAAGCCTGATTGCAGACTTACATCAGGAATTCTTTTCCAATCCAACCGGACACTTGAATTCAGTTAAATGTTCACCTTGGAGTTATAAGGACAAAATCTTGCTTATGGGAGATGCAGCACATGCGATCATCCCATTTTATGGACAGGGAATGAATTGTGGATTTGAAGATGTTGTTGTTTTTGATCAATTGCTTGATAAGAATACAAACATTACAGAACTTTTTCAGCAATTTGAAAAACACCGAAAAATAAATTCAGATTCAATCTCGGATTTAGCGGAAGATAATTTTGAAGAAATGCGAGACAAAGTAGCTGATCCCATTTTCCAAAGAAAAAGAATTCTTGAATCGCAATTGGAAAAGAAATACCCCATCTACTATTCCAAATATGCGCTTGTCACTTTCAGGCCTGATATAAGTTATAACTCTGCTATGATCCAAGGACGCAAGCAGGATGAATATTTACTTGAACTTTGTAAAAATAAAACCACTTTTTCGGATCATGATTTGTCCGAAATATTTAATGCAATAAACGTACTTTAGTCAAAGCTAAAATATTATTAAAGCTATAAATGCTATAAATAATCTAATGAAAAGATAAATAGACTAATTGACGGTTAATTGTATCAGTAAATTAGAAAGTCTCCTATTTTCGAAATGAATAATTTGTTGTCAGTAATTAGAGCATTTAGCGAGGACGCTTAATGCAACGGCAGAGCCAAAAATTCGTAATTTTTAATTTTATTTAATAAATATATAGCAATTAGAGCATAATGCAATGACGCTTAATGCAACGACAAAGGCAAAAATTCTTAATTTTTAATTCTTAATTGAGTTGGTACACCATTCTTATGCAACATAATTGACATTGTCTTATTTCTAAAGTAAGCCTTACTAACATATAAATATCCTGCAGTACTCTTGTTGACATCAGTTCCCCATGAATTTTTTACAACATAATATTCGGTTCCTTTCTGATCTTTTACAAGTCCAACAATATGCATCCCGTGATCATCTGTTGTTGTAAGATTATCATACCCTAATTGTCTTTCTTCTTGCGTTACAATTTTTTCAGGGGACGGAGTTTTCCAAAGGCTATCTTTATCAGCTTCGTCCATATCTTCCCAGGCTTGAATAGGATTAATCGCCAGGCCATTTTTAGCAGAAAATGATTTTTCACTTACATCTGTAGCCCATAAAACTGAATATCCGTTATTAATTGCATTGTCAACAATACTTACAAGTTCATCAATCTTAACATTCATGAATTGACCTTGAGACCAATTGTCTGACATCTCTAATACAAAAGGTTTATAAAAAGGATGATGCGTAAAGGATGTATATGCAACATAATCTTCAGCTTTAATGCCAAGGTTTTCTGCAAATGATTGCGGGTTATAATTTTTGCCCTGATACATAAAGTTTGACGGAGGAGTTCCAAAATAACCGTCAAGGGCCCCTGTAAATACCTTTCTCCAGTTAGGACTTAGCCTTCCATCAGGAAGCTTGATCATTGCATCGCAAATAGCCTTTAGTACAGCTTCTATTTCTCCATGAACAGGTTTATCCTGTCCTTCCGGGAATCCACTGAAAACGGATTGAGGTACAATTCCATGTTGTGCAATAATATTTATTACATCATGATTTTCTGCTCCCTGTCCAAAGCTTGAAGCGCCTTGTCTGTGTATGTATATATCCGCTTTTTTTAAATAGCCTGCTCTTGCAATGTACATTTCACTTAGATCATGTTCGCCTTTGCCCATTCTAATTAATTCTGATTCAAGAAACGAGTGTGTCGAGTAAATCCAACAAGTTCCACTTTTGAATTGATTTTTAACCGCGGTTCTATCAACCATTTTTACTTGAGTAAAATGATATCTGTTGATATCAAGAGCTAACTCTTGTGAAAAGCATTGTGTAACTAAGAAGTACAATGTAAAACTAAAAATTATTCGTAGCATATTTTTAATAATTCTAATGATGAAAAAAAGAATCCCGATTAAATTAACCGGGACTCAGTATTTTCTAACAAAAAACAATGGTCGCTAGAAAATGTATCTTACTGTAAATTGTCCAGAGAAAGTATCAAACAAAGATGCTCTTTTTATATAAGTATCTTCTATTAATTGTAAGGTACCATTCTTCGTTTGAGTTGCTAAAGTAAATTCCGGCGTTCCGTTCGCATTTACACCCGCAAATGTAACAGGTTTATCGGTTACTAACACTTTTGCTCCTCCCCAATTTCTGTTTAACAAATTCCCAACGTTCAACAAGTCAATTCTAAACTGAATGGCATGTTTGTTTCCTCTCACTTTAAAATTATATTCCTGAAGAACAGAAAAATCAAAATTGTGAACGAACGGTAAAATTAATCCATTTCTGTCTAAGTATTTACCTCTGAATTCATTAAGTTGAGAATTATTCGAAATGTATTTATCATAAGCTGCAGCTTGCTCTTCTGGGGTAAATGTTTTCGTAACTACTCCTGCAGAATTTTTAATATCTAATTTTCGGAATGTTATATCTGACCCCGCATTCGGAATGAATAATAAATCATTATCTCTGATATTATCACCATTCATATCGCCACCATATGTAAGGGAGTATCGTCCAAGTGTAAAATTTTGCGTAGTAGGGCTACTACCTGAATAACCTAAAGTAAACTGAGTAGCGCCTCCCAAGAAAGTACCATATTCTTTTCTATATCCTACTAGTGCGATGACTCTGTGTGGAATATCATTATCGGAGAATTGTAGTGTTGGTGAATTGTTTCCATTCACAGTCCTTAATGCCGTATAAGAACCTGATGCAATTGAACTTGCACTCATCAAATCCTTTGCAATACTTCTTGTATAAGCAACCATACCACTAAATCCTTTTTGCGCTGGATATTCAAGCTTTATAACAGCTGCTTGGTAAAAACCTTTGTTTGTGGTTGTCATAATTGCAGCACGGCTAACATTATCGTTAATTCTTGTGGCACTTCCTACTTGATTAGATGGAACGTATGAACCAGGATATCTTAATCTATTGTCTGGCCCTTTAAACCTGTTAGTGTCACTTGCTGCCGGTTCAAGATTTGCATCATGATAGAGGACGGCGTTAATGTTTTGATTGTACATTAATTCAATAGTACCAATTAAACCAAATCCAATTTTATGATCGACAGCGATGTTTGATTTCCAAACCTGAGGAAATCTATAATCTTCATCTGTAGATGCTATATCAAATGTAGATGGTAATGTTGGTGTTGCTGGTCTAAAGACAGTAGGATCATCTGAAAACCTGAATTTTCGGGAATTTGTTACATCAATAAATCCTGTTAAAATACCATTGTTTCCTACCTGATTAGAAACCCAGACATAAGGAGGTCTTCCTGTGAAAATTCCTGTACCTCCTCTAACTTGAGTTCTGTTTTTTCCATTCACATTCCAATTGAATCCTAATCTAGGCTCCCAAAGAATGTTTGCTTTCGGAAGGTTTCCGGTATTTACATTATAACCGCGATTACCCTCTGAATCAATAAAATTCATTTTGTTGATTGTATCATTAGTCAATGCAGTTTCACCGAATGAAATTAGCGAAGCACGAATTCCTGCAGATAATCTAAAATTATTGGTTAACTGAATATCATCCTGACCATACAAATCAACACGATTTACTTTTAGCACCTGAAGCGGCGCCTCAAAACCTGGCAAAGCAGAATATCTATATTGAAATCTGTTAATCGTTACAGGAGAAGTATCCGTTGTTGCATTTGCAGCTGTATAAAAATCGTTTAAGGAATTAAAAATATAAACTCCATTACTTGCCGGGAAGAAAAGATTATTGGACTGATAATTTTCATAATGTGCTCCAACAACAAAATTATTTCTTCCTTTCGCAAATGATAAATTATTAGTTAGATGTATTGTCCTGTAATCTAATTTATTATCAGGTGTAAAAGGGTCAAAGCCTGCTGAAATATAGGTTCTTCCATCTTTAAGAATATCTACTGTTGGGAATAAACCTCCTTTATACTGTCGATCTTCATCCTGAAAGTCATAACCGGCAATAAAATTATTATAGAACTTATTATTTATGTTAGAATTTAATTCTGCTACTATAGATCTTGTATTATCGCCAATTATATAACCACTATTTTCATAACTCATTGCATCAATCGAAGTTCTTCTATTGCCTGCTCCTGCTGATGCGCTATTACTTATTAATTGATCTGATTTTGAATCATGGTGAGTATATCGTAAAACGGCCTTATTATTCTCATTTATGTTATAGTCGAGTCTTACCATGAATTTATCAGACTTTGTATCGTTATTGTAAGCCTCATAAGTTCCCGTTTCGTATCCATATTTACTTTTCAAAAAAGCACTTAACGAGTCAAGATCAGTTTTAAGTACTCGTGTTTCATTCCCAGTATTAGAGGAACCTTTTGCAACAAATGTTGTAGCAGGCTCTGATCTTTTTTGAAATTCTGCATTAGCAAAAAAGAATAACTTGTTTTTTATGATGGCCCCACCTAAACTGGCTCCGTAAATTTTTTCGTCAAAATCCGGAACTGTTATGATTTTATCAGACGCTCTTGTGCCTGTGGTTGTTGGGTCTCTAAAGGAATAGAATGCAGTACCGTGTAAGTTGTTAGTTCCTGACTTCGTTACAGCGTTGATACCTGAACCAACGAATCCTGATTGTCTGACATCAAAAGGAGCAACGTTAACCTGAAGTTGTTCAATCGCATCCAATGAAATTGCAGTAGAACCTGTTCTTCCACCAGCTTGTGCATCTGATCCTAAACCAAAACCATTGTTAAAAACCGATCCATCAATTGTAAAATTATTCAATCGACTGTCTTGTGCACCAAATGAACTACCATTTCCATGAGGATTATATTTAGTGACAGAAGTTATAGATCGTGAGCCAAGTGTTGGAACAGTACTAATTGTAGCATTATTAAAATTACTGGAAGCACCTGTTCGGCTACTACTAAATATTCCTGTTTTTGACTCGCTGATAACCACTTCGTCAAGAGCTATTTCTGCATCTTTCATATCCATATTCACGACTGCAGCAGTTCCCAATGAAGTAAAAATATTTTCTCTTACTGCATCAGACATTCCCATCATACTGGCCGTAACTTTATAGGGTCCACCTACTCTAAGGCCTTGAAGATTATAACGTCCTTCAGAATTTGTAATGGTACCATATAGGGTTCCTGAAGGGATGTGCTGGACTTTAACAACAGCACCAATAACAGCTTCACCATTAGCATCTTTAATTTGACCGGTCATTTGGGATGAGGTTACTCCTTGTCCGAAAACAGGTATCGAGCCAAGGCTAAAAAAAATCAGAATAATGCTGATTTTCAAGCAGATAAATGAGAATTGTTTTTTCATTTTAATTATGTTTTGTAAATAATTTGGTTCTCAAAGGTAATTCTCTCAATCTGTCATATTGCAATTTGTTATATAAAATTAATTTGAATTTGTTTTGAACAATAGATGAATTTAGAGTTGATTGTAATTTAATCCTATATACATTACCAATTAATAAGATATAAGATAGGATTTACTTTAATGGGGTGAAATAAAATTTTATTTGCTTGCGGCGTATTTGCTTTTTAAGGTGATGGTGTTGTCTAAACAACTTCAATTTGTCGTAAATAGGCAGCTGAACGAATATCAAATTATATAATAAGCTAATTTATAAAGCTTTGATCTCTCGGAATTTTATAATTTCTGTCAATCAAACTATTCATTTCGTCAAATAAATTCATTCAGACTTCACAATTAATTTAACAAATCGTTTTAATATTACCAATTAAATCTGATATAAGACCTCAAATAATCGTAAAAACCTTAATTTAATATATCGCAATTTTCATTATTATCAAAATATTATTTTAAAAAATCATTTAAAAAACGAACAAATTTGAATTATGAGCAATCAAAACGCAAGTTCAGGTAAATTCAGCAACGCTTTCGCGGGAGCAGCAATTCTTATAGCCGTTATCGTTGGCTGGTTAGTGTACATTTTTGTACTTGGAAATAAAACCAATTTTGAAGGCAACGATCCTGAGAAACATCCGGTTAATTTTTTAGGAATGATGCATAAGGGAGGATTCATAGTACCGTTTCTTTTAGCATGTTTTGTTATCGTTGTTGCAACAACAATTGAAAGATTTATTACACTTCGAGTTGCAAGTGGAACAGGATCTATTCCAATGTTTGTAAGAAAAAT
This sequence comes from Saprospiraceae bacterium, assembly GCA_013140975.1. Lineage (GTDB taxonomy): Bacteria > Bacteroidota > Bacteroidia > Chitinophagales > Saprospiraceae > Vicinibacter. The sequence continues at coordinate 19,001 of JABFRV010000103.1, read as the reverse complement.
TAATGGATTATTAAACAGCAGTCAGATTGATGCTGCGATTTCAGAATGTGATAAACAAAAAGGTTCTGTTGCAAACGTGATTAGAGAAGGACTTAATAAGTACAGAGAAATGTCCGCAAAGTCTGGCCTTGATAAAGATCAGAAAGTTTTAGCAATTCAAAAAGAAGTTGAAGAAGCTACAAGTCTTGAACTGCCAATGCTTGAAAAAAATCTGGTTCTTCTTGCAACGATTTCTTCTGTTGCAACTTTATTGGGTCTTCTGGGAACAGTTACGGGTATGATCAAGGCTTTTAAAGCGATTGCTACTGCAGGTGCACCGGATGCTGTAGCGCTTTCATCAGGTATTTCTGAAGCATTAATAAATACGGCTTTAGGTATCTTATCTTCAATTCTTGCCATTATATTTTATAATTATTTCACGACTAAAATAGATGGAATGACTTATGGAATTGATGAAGCAGGCTTTAGCATTGCTCAAACATTTGCTTCTAAACATTAATAAAAAAATAAATAAGGAAATATGCCAAAGGTTAAAATACCTCGCAAAAGCACAGCAATCGACATGACTGCCATGTGTGATGTGGCTTTCCTATTGCTGACCTTCTTTATCCTGACAACAAGATTTAGAGCCGCAGAAGTGGTTCAGATTGATATTCCTGCTTCTACAGCACAAATTCCAATACCGGACAATGACATAATGATGTTCAATATTGCTCCGGATGGAAAAATGTTCTTTGGTGTTGATAAGCAAGAGGTAAGATTAAAAATATTGGATAAAATCGAAGAGAGATATCAGTTAAAATTTAATAACCAACAACGTGAAGCTTTTCGGACTTTGGAATTGTGGGGAATGGATGTAAATCAACTTTCAGATTTCCTTTCTAAAGAACCAAATGAAAGAGCGATGGTTAAGCAACCGGGTTTAAAAATTGATACTACAGGTGGTAACCAATTGGAAGCATTAATATTAGATGCCAGAAAAGCTGATTTCGATGTTCACAATAATACATTACTTAGAGTAGCGATTAAATGTGATAAGACTACAGAATATAAAGCTTTTGATAAATTAATTGAAGCTTTACAAAACTTAAAAGTGAATAAATTTAATTTAATAACTTCGGCTAAAAACAGTGCTGAATAATATCATAAAAAATTAAGAGATGGCTGAAATGAATGTCCCCGCCGGTGGTGGGAAAAAAGGTCATAAAAAGCAGAGAGCAAAAAAAATGTCCACTCGTGTGGATCTAACAGCAATGGTGGATCTAGGATTTTTGCTTATTACTTTCTTCATGCTGGCTACAACTTTCAACAAACCTAAAACAATGGAGGTTAACAAGCCCGCAAAAGATGAGAAGATTAAAGAGGAACCTCCAATCAAGATGTCAAAAACTTTATCCTTAATGCTAAGTTCCAGAGATAATGTTTTCCATTATGTTTCTCCTGATGATATTGATGCTAATACTGAGCTGAGTGTGGATAGTGCTAATTATGGAGCTGCAGGTTTAAGAAAGGTTATACAGCGTCGCCAAGCTCAAGTTAAAGCACAATGGGGTGATCAGGATGAACTGTTTATAATGATTAAACCTTTACCGAAATCTAAATACAAAAATATTGTTGACGTTTTGGACGAAATGAATATAAATGGTGTGAAGCGGTATGCAATTCTTCCTCCTAATGATCCGATTGATTCTTTGATCGCCTTGAGGCTTGGAGAAACAAGAAAATAATTAATTAACGTGCTGAATTAGACAAAAAATTCGTTTGTTGAATTATGGAAAACAACCAATTATTAAAATATATCATGGATGATATGGTCTTTCAAGACCGGAATAAATCCTATGGTGCATATCATTTAAGAAGACTCTATGACAAGCATATGACAAAGGCAATTATTATTGCAAGCTTGTTATTTTGGTTAATGGTAAGTATTCCTAAGATTATTAGTACAATTAAAGGAATGATTCCAAAGAATAGTGATCTCGAATTGAAAGAGGTTACTCTTACAGAACCACCACCAATTGATCCAAACAAACCACCTCCACCCCCACCACCAAAGGTTGATCCTCCACCTATTAAGGACCAGATCAAGTTTGTGCCACCAAAGGTGAAGAAAGATGAAGAAGTAAAAGATGAGGAACCACCACCTCCAACAATTGAAGAGATTAAAGACAAAGAAATAGCTACTGAAACTAAAAAAGGAGAAGAAGGAGGAGTTGACGCATCCCTACTTGAACCTGAACCACCCGCAGTAGTTGAAGAGAAAGTTGAAAAACCATTTGACTATGTTGAGCAGATGCCGGAATTTCCGGATGGTACAGCAGCAATGTATAAGTACATTCAGGAAAATTTAAAATATCCAGCAATAGCCAGAGAAAATGATATTCAGGGAAGAGTAATCGTTCAATTCGTTGTGAACAAGAATGGAGAGATTTCTAAAGTATCTGTTGCTCGTGGAATTGGAGGAGGATGTGACGAAGAAGCAATACGCGTTGTAAGATCTATGCCAAGATGGAAAGCCGGTAAACATAATGGCAATCCGGTTCCTGTAAATTTTACTTTGCCAATACAATTTAAACTTCAATAATAAATTGTACTACATCATATAAAGAATTGTATCCTCATCGATACAATTCTTTTTTATTTAAATAAGTATGGTTCTCAAGAAATTTTTTCTAATTCTGCTAGCAATCACTTACATTGGATTAGCAATATTTTTATTCATTCATCCCATGATGGAAGCTAAATTTAATTATGCTTTACTTTCCTTGTTTTTTGTGTATGGATCCTGGAGGTTATATCGTGCCCTAAAACTTAACGCTGATGAGCTGTGAAATAGTTTAACATAGTTACTGTAATTTATCTCTGACTCTTTTTTAAAATTCATTATTTACCTTTCTGATATCTGATCTAAATTTGAAATTGGACAATTTCATAATCTTGATATTTTTTAATTGATCTATCCTGATCAGCGAAATAGATTCTGGTACGTTATAGAAGCAAAGAGAATCTAGATGTAGATTCAACATTTCTCCGACACTTTCTATCGCAACTATAAAAACCTCTGGTATGACTGATTTACACGTTCAAAACAAGGATACTCATCAAAGGCACAATCGAAAAACATCTAATGCAAAAGTAGATTTTACGGCAATGGTAGATTTGGGATTTCTACTTATTACATTCTTTATGTTAGCGACCAACTTCAGTCTGGATAATAAGATGATGACTATTGTTAAGCCCGTTGATGATTCCACTTTTGTGGGAAGTTCAATTTCAGTATCCCGTACTATAAGCCTTTTAATTGGTCCGAATAATAAATTATATTATTACTCTTTGCCAGATAAAATAACAGACTATTCAAACATTGTTTATGACAGCACGGATTACAGTTCTCAAGGTCTTAGGCAAGTAATTATGAATAGGCAAAAACTTCTCAAAAAGAAATATGGCACAACGGATAGTTTATATATAATGATCAAACCATTACCTAATTGTCGCTATGTAAATTTTGTGAATATCCTTGATGAAATTGCAATCACCCAGATAAAGGGATATTGTATCGTAAAACCTGATGAAGAAGTTGATAGGTACATTATTAATGCGCTAAACTTATAATTGAAGATTAACTCCTGAAAAATCACTCGTCAACCCATCAACCCATCAACCCATCAACCTGTCAACCTGTCAACCTGTCAACTCGTCAACTGTCAACCCGTCAACTCATCAACAGTCAACCATCAACCCGTTAACTCGTCAACTCATCAACCGTCAACTCATCAACCAAAAACCATCAATCGTCAATTCGTCGACCCGATTTAAGAAATAAAGCAATAATTAAGAATGCAGCGAGGCATCTAAAACGTTATACAGTTAATAAAAAACTTAAATCATGGGAAACGAACTTGTTTTAAATGCAACGTTGAATGACCTGATTTTTAAAGGTCGAAACAAAACTTACGGCGCTTACCTATTGAGAATGACCTATGAGCAGAATATGACCAAAGGGATTATCATTGGAGTAGGAATATTTCTGGTATTGATCACTTCTCCCTTATTTAATAATAATAAAAATAGCAATAATGCTACAGTAATCCCTGTTGAGAATTACGACACATTGGTATATGACAATCGTAGACCGGAGTTTGAAAGAATTATAAGAGAATCTCTGCCAGCATCTGGCGCTAAAAATATCAGCACTGAAAAACCGTTACCGAACAAAGTTATTTCTGATGATGATAAAACAACTGAAACCATAGAAGATACTAAACCTTTAGAAAACATCATTCCAAATGAAGTAGGTGGAAGTTCTGGTGAGAATATTATAAACAGTGGTGATGCCTCAGGAGATGGAGAAGAAAGAGTAAGCACTGGAAACAAAAATGATTCTGAAGGTACATTAAAGCCATCTGAAGAGGATGCGCGACCTTTCGCAGATGAAATGCCACTCTTTCCTGGCGGTATGGAAGAACTATACAAATATTTACAAAGAAAACTTCATTATCCCTCTATTGCATATGATAATGGAATTGAAGGAACTGTTTTAGTTCAATTTATGGTAGATAGTAATGGCAGCATTAAACGAGCTAAAATAGTAAGCAGAGAATCAGGAATGGGTTTTGATGAAGAAGCACTTAAGGTAATAAACGCCATGCCTAAATGGGTTCCTGGTAAATCAAAAGGAAAAAGTGTTCCAGTAATATTTACCCTCCCGATAAAGTTTAGAATAGAAAAGAAATAGATAGGTCGTTGTTTTTCATAACACAAAGTGTATCGGATTGAGGTTCGGTACACTTTTTTTATTCTACAATTAGACTAACTTTGAACCACGATTAGAGTCGTGATCGAAGTTGAAATTGAAATTATATATACAATCTATTGTTGCTTTCTGTAAGAAAAAATGGTTTTTAACAGGATCATTAATGACTTTTTTACTGATCGTATTATTTTTAAAATTTTTTGTGGGTTATTCACCCTTTTTAATTCAATTTGATCAGAAATCTTATTGGATGATTTGGACTGATGAACCAAAGGATGGAACGGCTCTAAAAGCTGAATTACTAAAAGTTCAGTATGACTACACTAAGATAAAGTCTGATTTGATCTTATGGCCATTGTTAAGCAAAGGATCAAATCGATATAATTCAAATGCAGAATGGAAAAAACCATTTTCTTCTAGTGATGGAGGATTTCATTTTTTTGGAACGTTTGAGCTGGGTCAGGATTTATTTTTCTCATGCCTTCTAGGAATGCAAAAGTCGTTAAGTATTGCATTATTAAGTATTATGATAGCATTATCATTAGGATTGCCATTAGGAGTGAGTGCACCTTTCCTTCAAATCAGAAAGTTTAGATTGTCTTTATCATTTTTAATTCTTGCTTTCAGTATATTATTTATCTTATTCTATTTTATATTGATAACTGTTGAATTGAAATCCATATCTAATCTTGGTGGAATCTTTTTTTTAGTAGTGATGTCAATGATAATTTTGTTGTTGTATAATAAAGAGAATAAAGGAATCACTGTTCCCTTAGACTCAATTTTTATTAATGGATTATTGATTGTTAAGTCTATTCCAATGATGCTGATTTTACTGTTATTATTGCAATGGATTGAGAAGCCGGGTATAATGAGTTTATCTTTAATTATTGGAATTTACTTATCTTTAGGGATTGCCAAGTACGCAAGATACTTAACAATGAGCATGTCACAGGAGAACTATATCCAAAGCCTTATTTCATTAGGATACAAAGACAGAAGAATAATTTTATTTCATCTAATACCTTCGGTATTTAAAAATTTAGTTCCATTAATCAGTCTCTATATTGCCAGTGTAATATTAGTGGAAGCGAGTATTTCCTTTCTTGGATTGGGGCTTCCAATAGAAGAGTTAAGCCTGGGAAGTATAATGCATACGGCACGATCCAATACAGCAGCATGGTGGGTAGTATTATTTCCCGGACTCTGTGTTTTTTGGATGGTACATTGTTTTCAAAGATTAAATTCAATGAATTGGGAAAAGGATAGTCTTTAATTCCACGATAGTAATTAAATAGTAGCGATATTTGCAACCTGACTTCAGGTTGGAGCGTGCAATATGAATTTTAAAAGATGGTTATTTCCTGGTACATTTTCAATACGAATTGATGTAGTATTACTGTTGATTCGGATTGTTTTTGGCTTTAGTATGTTAAGTCACGGAATTAGAAAAATTTCCAAACTAACAAGTGGAGAATCTTCATTTGCTGATCCAATAGGACTCGGTTCTGATATTTCACTTTATCTGGTAGTATTTGCTGAATTTATCTGCGTTATTCTAATTATCATCGGACTTTTCACGCGATTGGCATGTGTTCCAATTATAATCACGATGTTAGTAGCAATATTCATAGTTCATGGCAGTGATCCGTTTTCAGAAAAAGAAGTTGCAATATTGTATCTGTGTGGTTTTTACGTACTTTATTTAGCCGGACCCGGAAGTATTTCTTTAGATAGAAAGTTATTTTCAACGAAATTACAAACAATATAATAACATTATGTTTAATCTGGAAAGAGATCTTGTCTTTTTTGATGTTGAGACAACAGGCTTACATGTCATTAGAGACAGAATTATTCAATTGGCAATGATCAAGTATCTTAAAGTTGGAGGTACAGAAGAATTAAATCTTTTAATTAATCCGGGAGTTCCAATTTCTGAAGAAGCATTTCAGATACATGGTATAAGCAATGAGACAGTTAGGAACAAGCCAACTTTTCAACAAGAATCGCAAAAGATATTTGATTTTATTAAAGGAGCTGATCTGGCAGGATACAATTCTAATCGATTTGATGTTCCAATTCTTATGGAAGAAATGTCACGTTGTGGACTTCATCTTGATATTGATTCGCGAAGACTTATTGATGTTCAACGAATTTTCTATCGTATGGAACCAAGAACCCTAAGAGCGGCTTATCAATTCTATTGCAATAAAGAAATTGAAAATGCTCATGATGCGATGTCAGATATAAAGGCAACTGTGGAAGTGTTGGGAGGCATGCTGAATAAATATAAGAACCATGATTTGACAGGTGAAGATGGAATCGTCCTGGAGAAACCAATACAGAATGATGTTCAGAAATTACATGATTTTACAAATGATGTAAAAGTTCTTGATGCTACACAAAGATTAAAATACAATGATCAGGGAGAAGTAGTATTTGCGTTTGGAAAATACATTGGCCAACCAGCCGGGAAGATATTGTTTGAAGATCGTAATTATTATCATTGGATACAGGAAAAGGAATTCTCCTTTCAGGTTAAGGAAATCGTTAAAAAACTCCTGAAAGAATACGAACAAAAAGTCAAGGAATTAAAAACCTAAATAGAATAAGAATCGTTATCACTATATATGAAAAATCTAAAGTTTCAAGCTATTTGCCTTGTATTGGCTGTTTTATTCATTTCTTCTTGTAAAGAACAGGATCCTCCCCCGGTTCCGGCTACCATTGAGATTGTATTCAAAGGAAAATATATAGATCAACCATTGGTATTTGATCCCAATTTTACATATGATTATTATGAAGGATCAAAAATTGGATTTACCCGGTCTGAGTTTTTTGTGGATAATTTTGAATTGCTATCTGCTTCTAAAAACGTCAATTTTGGAGAATTAAGGCATATAAAGCTACAGGATAAGCAATTTACTTTAGAAAAAGCCAAAGAAGGATATAAACTAAGTTTCCTAACCTTAGCAGAAGGTACATTTGATGGAATAAGTTTTCATTTAGGACTTACTCCTGAACAGAACAGAACCAATCCTACAGATTATAAAGGCCCTCATGTTCTTGCTGATGGAGACAATTATTGGTCAGGATGGAATTCTTACATTTTTTCAAAAACAGAAGGAAGCCTTTCTAATTCGAATACCAATGTGTCTCGATTTGCATATCACAGTGGGTTCAATCAAGCATTCAGAAAAATCAAATTAAATCGTTCAATAACGATTAAAGATGGTGAAGTAAACACAATTGTAATCGATATAGATCACAGAGAAATTTTTGGCAAACAATCTGATTATGTCAATATTTACCAGGACAATATTATTCATGAGGACATAGATTTTATCATTAAATTTATGGATCAGTTTAGCAATAGTTTTAAATAATGAGGTTTTCAATTGGATTTGCCTTTCTGTTTTTACTATTGTTGAGTTGTGAAGACCCTGCTGATAATTCAGATGATCTTAGCAATATTCCATATACTCCTTCTGATCATTACCCGATAACATATCCTGATTCCTTTCCTGTCCCTTCTGATGATATTAGTAATCCACGTACTAAAGCAGGTGTTCAATTAGGAAGACATTTATTTTATGACCCTATTTTATCACTTGATTCAAGCATTTCATGTTCATCTTGCCATAATCCTAAATTAGCATTTACAGATGGGAAGGCCTTTAGCCCTGGAGTGGGAGGAACTTTGGGTAACCGAAGCTCAATGTCGCTTTTAAATATCGTTTACTTTACAAATGGTTTATTCTGGGATGGAAGATCACCTAATCTTATAGATCAGGCAAAACAGCCGGTTGAAAATCCTGTTGAAATGCATGAAAACTGGGGTAATGTCGAGCAGAAACTTAGACGCAGCACCTTTTATCCTGAGTTGTTCAGGGCTGCATTTGGAATTAATAAGAAATCAGAAATTAGAAAGGAGCTAGCTGCGAAGGCAATTGCTCAATGGGAATCAATACTTATAGCAGGTGGAAATAGTCATTATTACAAGGTTATCAGAAGAAAGTCAGCATTTACTCCTGATCAGGCTGATGGATTTACTATGTATTTTAACCTCGACCCACGATTTCCAGATGCACAATGCGGACATTGCCACACCGGCCGATTGTTTGCCTCTTCCAATTATTTCAATAATGGCTTAGATAGTGTGGGGAATGTCTACGAGTTTAAAGACCCGGGTCGTGGAGCAGTTAGTATGGCACCTTTGGATTATGGCAGATTCAAGGCGCCAAGCCTTATAAATATTCAGCTTTCTGCCCCTTATATGCATGATGGAAGAATTAATACCCTTGAAGAAGTAATGGAACATTATACCAAACACGTCAAACCAGCGCCAAATATAGACCCTAATGTTGCGAATTTAAAATTAACAGACGATCAGTCCAGACAGATTTTGGCCTTCATAAATACCTTAATTGACACGAGTTATTACAAGAATCCAGATTTTTTTAGTCCATTTTAGAAGTTTTTTTGGGACAAAAGCACCAAAAAAATAATTTTAAAAAGACAAATTATAGGCACTCTACCATTTACATTTTTTTATATTGCTCATTAACAATTATTTACACATTAAATAAATAACATATATAAATTACTTATATGTGACAAGGCCCTTTTTTTGTAGTTGCGGGTGGAAAAATCTTGTCGGATAATTGTACTGTGATTGTTACACAAAGGGAAGAAATACAATCAGAATGCTGGTAAAAGTATCAGCGACCGTAAATTCGGATATGTTCATGGGATTAAAAAAATTTGATAATAGGAAGTCGGACTTAACAACCGGCTTCTATTATCAAGTTCCAAGAACCAAAAACTTGACGTTCATTTTTAGAGATATTGAGATATTAAAGAGTAAGCTAGTTTGGATATGTTCATGGGATTATAATAGCCGGTTGTTGCCTTCAACCGGCTATTTTCCTTTAAAAGGCAAAATAAATACTTCGCAAACAAAAGTTTTTCAGGATAAACCTATTTCAAAACGAAAAACAAAAGTCCTACACTGTGTGTGGGATTTTTTTTTAATAGATTGAACCGTTAAAGATTCTTATGTACAATCTTAAAATATTATGAATAGCTTTACCAAATAGTTCTGAATCAGTATTGTTTTTTAGATCAACCAGTTTAAAACTTTTATGTAATGATTAAGACTACACAATCGATATCAATCAGGGCGTGCAAATTACTTTTCAAAACAACTTCGACATCGTACTTGATTTTTCTATTATGTATAACATCTGAGTCAATATCTGCTCAGCTGCCTTTACCTACTGGAAATTCCGGAATTGCAAAAAACTATCCAGGGGATATTGGCATTGGTTCGGATCCGGCTGTAATATTTTTTGATGATTTTGAATCTTACAAAAATGTATCAGAGCTAATCACTCCAGGCAGATGGAATAATAGTTTTCAGAATTCGAATATTAAGATTGCTTCACAAGCAGGAACGTTCTTTGACGGAAAAAACGGTCTTGAATTTAATTCGCCAAAATCGAATAACGAAATAAGTAACGCACTTGTAAAAGACATTCCGGGGGAAGATGTTTTATTCTTACGTTATTATGCTAAGATTGATAATTCATTCAATGTAACAGGTTCCAGTCACAATGGATTTGGAATGGCTGCAAGTTATTGGTCCGGTCCTGGATCAGGACCCGGCATTAAAGCGGATGGTTATAACAAGTTTTTAGTGGCATACGAAGCTTGGAGAGGAGATACTACAATTTCTAACCCAGGCGAATTGAACGTTTACGTTTATCATCCTGAGCAAAGAGATATCTGGGGTGATCATTTATTCCCAACGGGAATAGTTTTGCCGTGGACTTATTTACCGGGTAATTATGGCCCTTCATTTATTAAAAGGCCAAATGTAATTCCTATACTTGGTCAATGGTATTGTCATGAATTGATGGTGAAAGCCAATACGCCTGGTCAACGAGATGGCAGGATCGCCATGTGGCTGGACGGAGAGTTAATTGCTGATTTTATGAATATACGTTTGCGAGACACTCTTGCATTAAAAATAGATCAGTTTGATATTAGTCTGCATATCTATAATAATAAAATAGCTACTAAAAAATGGTGTGATAATGTTGTAGCAGCAAGATCGTACATAGGCCCCTTGTTTCGCAACACAACTCATGTAGAACCTGTTGTTAGGAATAACAAGCTGTTGGTCTATCCTAATCCATTTACAGAATCTTTCACTTTAGATCTTACCGGAATAAATAGAAAGGTAACCGACAAGTTGAATTTTCATTTGTACAATATTCTTGGTGAACAAGTTTTAGTTCTAAATAATATTTCTGATAACGTAGTTAGTATCAGAAATAAATTTGAAACTGGTATTTATTTCTATACAATAAGATTAAATTCGGAACGATTATGTTCAGGGAAATTAGGGGTTGAATAGCTTTGAAAAATATTTGCAAAAGTTCACGAATAGTGAATGTAAGTATCAAAGGGTAAAAGAAAGAATGAATGATAAAATAAATCATGAAAGTTAGTTAGTGATTCTAAACAGTGGTTAGATGAGGAACTTCTTTAAAAAAAGAAGTTTAATGAATATTTTAAAAGCATAGATGAATCCTACGAAACATTCTTTTTTTCTCTACTTAATACTATATCTTACGATACTTTTATTTGTCCCAATTAATAAATAAGATTTATTCATTGCAAATCGAGATATGTGGTCATTGGAAGAAAGGATTAGGTAATCTTTAAATTCTTTTTCCTTCCGTTGATAAATAGAATTTCCTTTTAAGTAATACAGATTTTCATCCATCAGCTCAATACGTGTAATTTCATAATCTTCCACAAAAGATTCAATATTCAAGAAGGCGTTGAAATGCCATAGACCAATTCCGGGAAGTAGAAGATAAATGTCTTTTCCATTGCTCTTGATCTGACTTACCTGATTGAGTTTCTTACGGGGATAGAATATTTGTTCGCCGGATTGAATCGTATTGTCAGCAATATTCTTAACATTTATTTTATTATTGGCAAAATAACAAAGCTGTGTTGAGGAATGAAAGCAAATAGCTGACTCCGCATTAAAATCTGCAAAATATTCATCTGAAATCTGGGCAAGACTTTCATCATAAAGATTAACATTATTAAATTGGGGGAGAAATAATAATATCTTCATGGGATCCTTTGCATCCAGGAATACATAACTCCCAATAAATGGGCTTGAGAATTTTTGATTCAGGCTTAGGTTTTCATTCAATTTAAGGATGTCAGAAGTATTCTTTGGGAAAATATATATCTGATTTAATCTATCGATATACAATTCATTGACTGAATATAGTATGCTGTCTTTTAACTTTAATTGCAAAGCCTGAGCATCTGTACTCTGCAAGAAAAGAATACTTATAATGCTAAGAATAAATCTTCCCATTCTCATTTTTGTAGAAGCACAATTTTAAGTCTTCACCATCTAACACAGCATAGGACTGATGAAGCAACCAATCTCCAAGGTTTATATAACGTGATTTTCTGTTTTTTAATGTGTAATCAATAGGTAAGTGACGATGACCAAATATATAGAAATCAGTATTTAAAGTCAGAGACTTTCTTTCTACATATTGAATTAGCCATTCTTCATCTCTGCCAAGAAATTTTTTTTCCATGATCTGCGCTTTTCTGCTTCTTCCGGAAAAAAAATTGGCAAGAGGAATTCCTAAATCCGGATGTAGCCATCGATAAAGAAATTTAGAGAAAGGATGTATAAATACTTTTTTCATTCTTTTGTACCCAGAATCTCCGGGGCCCAGGCCATCTCCATGCGCAATAAAGAAATTTTTTCCATTGATTTCAATTTCTATTCGATCAAAGTAAACGGGTATTCCCAATTCCTTTGTAAAGTAATCTTTCATCCATAAATCATGGTTTCCTGTGAAAACACGAATGTCAATCCCTTTCTCTTTGAGGAGAACGAGTCTTGAAAATAATTTTGAGAAGCCTTTAGGAATTGCGGATTTGTATTCGAACCAAAAATCAAAAAGATCTCCAATCAACCAGATCTGTTTGGCATCTATTGAAATTTCATCCAACCATTGACAAATGAGTAATTCTCTGTCGGAAGAACTTAATCTTGCATCGACCCCCAGGTGAAAATCTGAAGCAAAGTAAATTTTACTCAATGGGATAACTATTCGACGAATCTTGGATCCTGAGCCATAATGTGACCACAATTTTTGCAAGTTCGCATTTCCTCAGAAGAGTAATATTGTTTAAATCTAGGTATAAAATCTTTTTCAATATTCTCCAATGGAAAGTAGCTTTCATGAAGTTTATTATTGCATTTCTCACAATACCATAATAGGCCATCCATTTCTCCTCGTTGTCTTTTACACTCAATAACAAGTCCAATCGTATTTTCAGGCCGACTCGGTGAATGAGGAGTTTTGGAAGGAAGTAAAAACATTTCACCTTCTTTGACAGGAATATCTACGGCTTGACCGTCTTCCTGAATTCTAACTACGATATCTCCTTCTAATTGGAAGAACCATTCTTCAGTCTCATTATAATGGTAATCTTTTCTGGCGTTCGGACCAGCTACAATCATAACAATGTAATCGTCCGATTCAGTATAAAGGTTACGGTTGCCAACAGGCGGCTTAAGTTCATGCCTATGGTCTTTAATCCATTGATGTATATTGAATGGTCGTCTAATTGGCATATTGAGCGAATTTTAAATAAAGATATAAAAGAAGAATAAATATTTGCCTAAAAGGTTTAAAAATATAAACAGGAACCTCAGCAATTCAAGTAGTAAAAGCAAAATAAAACAAAGCTATGATTGAAAAGTTAAGCAAAGTAATTGAGGGTTTCAGTTGCCTTTTACATTATAGTTTCAATAGTAATTGTGTCAACAAGGATGAGTGTAATTTCTTTTTAATTTCAACAATAATCAGCAATTATTTCTTACTTGTATTTATTCATTCCTGCGTAGTAGATAAGTCTCCACCCACCTCCTGTTTTGGCAAATCGTCGTATCAGCTTAAGATCTAATTTTTTGTCTTGTACTGTTTCTTCAATCAACATATTGCTAATACAAGAATAGGAAGTAGCATAAGTTTCGTTTTCAACGGGTAGAACATTTTGAAATATCCATTGATCTGGCGAAAAAAAATATTTTTCGGTACCGATGAAGTCAGGATCCGCATTATCAGGTAATCCTTCCAAAGGAAAGAATATGCAACTCATCTGAAATAAGCTATCCGAATGAAATTTTTTATAAAACTCTTTAAAATCATCCGGCAGAGCTTCATATTTTAAATCAAGTCTGACATCTGATGATTCAACTTTGTCAACAATACTAGAAGAAGATGATTTTTTCTTACATGAAGTCAAATTGAATGTCAGTATCAACAACATGATGAGCCAATATCCACACAAAATCTTTTTCAAATTCATAAATTAATTGATAATTAATTTTCTCATCCGGCAAATATAAGCTAGCTGAGTCCAAATGAGAACGAGTAAAGTTTAATTTTATTTGCGTTTTAAATTGTATCCCTCTTTTTCCATGGGCTTTATAAACAGCTTCCTTAGCTGACCAATAAAGTATTCCAAAATGAATCTTTTCTTCATCATCTGACATTTCTTCCAGAATAGCAAGTTCGCTTTCAGATAAGAATTTAGGAAGTATACGTAATATTTTTTTATCATAAACCTGCACATCTAAGCCTACTTCCCGTGGTCCCAAAACATATGCCGTATAGTTTCCTGAATGGGAAATGGACAAGAATGAATCAGAGTCTTTAAATACCAATTTTCCAAATTCATTCTTAATAATGGGTAGTTTTTCGACAGGTTGCAATTTATTATAAAGTAAAAATCTGGATGCAAGGTATTCCATTCTTTTTTTGGGATGAACAGATTGAATCCAACGTTTCTCCATTTCATACCATTTTTCATGTTGAGAGAAAAAATCAACATTCTCAGTTATATGCCAGATTGATAGTTCAATATCACCGGGAAAAATAGTATTCAGAAACTGTGGCAATTGAATTATTATATTATAATAAACTAAGAATATTATTTCGGAATCTTTGAAAATAACTCATCAGCTTTGGTCTTATTTCCAATAAATAAATAGGTATTCGCCAAATTGGCAATGATATTTGGATCATTGGGTTTTTTCTCATAGGCTTTATTAAAATAATATAAAGCCTGATAAAAATTTCTTTTTAAACCATAAACCATTCCTAAATCTGACATGAGTTCAACTTGAGTACTATCCATTGAGTACGCTTTCACTAATAATTCTTCAGCCTTTTCCAGGTTATTGCTGTCTCTTGCAAGTGATATTCCATGTCTGTAATAGGTTGTCCTGATTCTTTCTTTTATAACATTTCCGTCACCGAATTTTTGTGCACTTAGAAATAATGGAAGAGCTTCAGCATATTTATTTTGTATTAATAAAGCGTTTCCAAGTCCAACTTGATTGCTAAAGTTTTTACTGATGGAAGAACTTATTGAATGATGCTTTTCGGCTAGTTGGATATATTTAATCGAGTCGGAAGGATTCTTATACAATTTCATAAATTTCTGTAAACTCTCATCACCCAAAGCCTGATGGGTTCTGAAGCTATTAGGAGCATTTAGAACGTCTTTGGAAAACAGAGTAAAGTTGTCTTTCCAGTCTGCTGTTCTTTGAAATGTTATATAGGCATAGATACAGGATATCAAACCCATTGCTGAATAAAATATTACTTTTTTATTTTTGTGTAAATCAATATCCTTGTGCTTTAGTAAAGAATAGATTAGCATTACAACTCCCAGGCAAAACCATAATGATGCTTGATATGTAAATCTCTCACCCATCAATGTTCCAATTACTAATACAAGGTTGCTGTATAAAGCCATAGAGACTATATAAGCAAGAATACAAAAAGAATAAATACTGCGCGACTTTAACTTAGCAATTGCAAAAACAAAAAGTCCTAGATGGAGAATAAGAGAAAAAATCGGCATTAATTCTTTCCATGAATAATTCTTAATATGGCTAAAAGAATAATCCCAACTTAATGGCCAGGGCCAAATCGATAATTTAAGATAATACCATAATACATAAAACGAAGTTGCCCATCTCTGACCCAATGCAAGTCCAACAATCTGATTGTCATTGGAATTAATATCGTATACTGGATTGCCAATAATTGATTTTCTTAGAATGAACCAACCAACAAATACAAGAGCAAGAAATAAAGTGGGTTTAATAAAATTACCCTTATTGAAAAAATAAAGAGTTAAAGGAATAATTGCGAGAGTGATCACAGCTCCTTCTTTAGACAATAGGGAAAGTAAAAAACTAATACAAGCGAGTGGTAGTGACCATGGTTTATTTTCAGAAGCCCTTAAAACAAATATAATCGTTAGGACACTAAATAGAAAGCACATAATCTCATCCCTGCTTTTTATATTGCTAACTACCTCGGTATGCAAAGGATGAACCGTAAATAATAAGCAGGTAATAATGATCACAGGAAGATTATTATCTCCCAATAACTTTAGCAGTAATTTAAATACGAAATATATGCTTATGGCGTAAAATAGAACATTTATTATATGATGAACCTTCGGATTGTCAGGGAAAAAATTCCATTCCATAGCGAACATCATAACTGATAAAGGTCGGTATACATAATCTGAATTTGTCGTTATTGTAGCACCAGCTCTGTAAGCATGAGAAAATATATCCCAAAGACCCCCCATTCCTTTTTTTACATATGTATTTATGCTTGTAACCAAGCCATCATCCAGAACAAATTCATGAGAAATTGTAGCAGAGTAAAGCAAAAATGCAAATACAGCTAATAACAAACCATATAAAGTAAATTTATTTGACTTCGTTTCTGTTTTCAATAGTTTAGGTTCAGTAGCGATCTCTGATAATTTGTAATGTTGCTTTCTCTTCTTTGATTCTGACATAATATTTCAAATAAATCAATGATTAATTTCCCCAGCGAAATGACTCGTTTTTAATTCCTAATAAATCTATGACACGATTTGTTACAGTAGATAAAATGGAATATAAATCTTTATCGCCTGAATAAAAGGAGGGTATAGCTGGACAGATAATTCCTCCTGCCAGTGTAATCGTTCGCATAGCGTCAATGTGTATTAGACTCAATGGTGTTTCACGAAAAACCAGAATTAATTTTTTTCTTTCTTTAAGCATAACTTGTGCAGATCTGGACATTAAATCATCTGCAAGTCCGGAAGAGACTTTACACATAAATCCGGCTGAGCAAGGGCAAACAACAAGTGCATCCCACTGTGCTGATCCTGAAGCGAAAGGTGCATTGAAATCTTTCGAGGTGTAAATCTTAACGCCGTATGATTCAGGAATAAAATCAGTCAGCTCATTAACAATATTTTTTCTTGCATTTTCAGAAATTACCATTGCTAATTGTAATCCTGGAAATGTAATTAATTTATCCATTAACAATTTTGCATAAATCGATCCACTGGATCCTGAAATTCCGATTGCTATCTTCATATTACTTCTGCAACAACAAAAATACTGCCGCAGACAATAACAAGATCATCTTTGGTTGAATTTCTTTGCGCATTGGAATAAGCGGATTTAACAGTCTTATAAGATGTACCCATTAATTTAAATTCTGAGGCTTGATTAGCCAATTCATCAGAGCCAAGAGCTCTAGGAATATTTGCCTGAGTAAAATAATATTTGGCAGATTCGGGAAATAAATTTAGAATTTTAAGTAAGGATTTGTCTTTAACAAAACCAAGAACAAAATGAAGTTGCTTAAAGTTTTGAGATTTTATCCAATCTAACAACAGTTGAATTCCGTCAAGATTATGAGCAGAGTCTAAAAGTATATTTTTCTTGCCATAGGTTAACTGCCAACGACCTAAAATTCCGGTCAAATTTCTTACATTTTCAAATGCAAATTTAATGTCCTTGTTTTGGAGCTTGAGATACAATTTATTCAGATAAGATAAAGCAGCGTATGAGGTTTTATAATTTTCTTCTTGAAAAGGACCTGTGAGGTCAGGAACAAAAGAAAAGTCATCATTGATCCTTAGTTTGTCTCTTACTTTTCTAACTGAACAAAGATCATTGGCATAAATGAGCTTGGACTTACTGTTCTTTGCCTTTTCGGTAAAAACTGAATGCGTTTGTTTTTGTCTGCGACCAATGACTACTGGAACCTTTTCTTTAATAATTCCGGCTTTTTCAATGGCTATTTTTTCTAGAGAATCACCCAGGATATCCATATGGTCCCAACTGATATTTGTAATGACGCTTAATATGGGTTGTATAACATTTGTTGAATCTAATCTGCCTCCTAATCCGGTTTCAATAATTGCAAAATCAACAGAAGCATTATGAAAATAGTCAAAAGCAATTGCTACAGTTAATTCAAAGAAAGATGGTTCTATTTCTTCAATACTTAATTTATATTTTTCAATAAATTTTCGTATATAAGTTTTAGGGATATATTCATTATTAATTTTTATTCTTTCTCTATAATCTTTGTAATGTGGTGAGCTATAAATACCTACTTTATAGCCGGAAGCAATTAAGCCGGATGCTATCATATGAGTAACGGATCCTTTTCCATTGGTTCCTGCTACATGAATGCATTTCAATTGTTTTTCAGGATTTCCAAGTAATTCACAGAGTTGTAAAGTTCTGGTTAAGTCTTTTTTGTATGCAACTGCTCCAACGCGAGAGTACATAGGAAGCTTGGAAAATAAATAATGTAGTACTTCTTTATAAGTCATTTCGAAATTTATAAATCAATGACTTCAATCCAATGATATGCATCTCGATGAGCAAGGTCTTTTATTTGGTGTCTGCAAGAAAAACCCTGGGCGATGATTTTAACATCTTCTCCACTTTCTTGAATCGCAGGGATAAGTTTTAAGTTCGCCATTTTTACAGAGAGTTCGTAATGTTTTTTTTCATAGCCAAATGATCCTGCCATTCCACAACAACTTGATTCAATCTCATTGCATCTTACGCCTTCCTTATTCTTAAATATTTTATGAATACTTTGCGTAGTAAAGATTGATTTTTGATGACAATGTCCATGAAGAAGAAAATCACCTTTTGTCAAAGGGATATCTTTTATAATTTTATTTTTTTCTTTTTCTTGAACAATAAAATCTTCAAGCAGATAAATGTTTTGACTGAGTTTGCTCCATAAAGGATCATCCATAAGATCAACGAGATCATCTTTTAAAGATGTTGCAC
>JABFRV010000173.1 GCA_013140975.1 Saprospiraceae bacterium | reverse complement strand
TTAGAGAAATTTTATAGCAAAGGATATTACTTTTTGTTTACTACCAGTATTTTTGAAAGTAAGTATAAAGCCAGCGATGGAATTTTAAGAAATACCGCTTTTAATGGTAATTATGTTGTGAATCTTGGAGAAGGAAAAGCTTCACATCCTCAAATGGAATTAGAAGATAGTAAAAAGGAACTCAGTTATGTTGTAGATCTTTTTCCAACTTCAAAGAATGCACCCGGATATTTAAAAGTTATTTTTCCCAGTAAGACGAAATGGTTGTGGAGATCAGTTATGCCACTAATATTTTTATCCTTGCTTTTGACAGGAATTATTTTGGGCTGTTTCTATTATGTGGTTACAGTGGTTTTCAAACAAAAGAAATTATCGGAAATCAAAAATGATTTTGTCAATAACATGACTCATGAATTTAAAACACCGATTGCGACCATTAACCTTGCATCTGATTCCATTCTATCTGATAAAGTAATTTCAGAACCTTCAAGAATTCAAAGATTTATTGGGATTATAAAGGAAGAAAACAAAAGAATGCTTTCTCAGGTAGAGAAAGTTCTTCAAATGGCCTTGCTGGATAAACAGGATTTTCAGTTGAATTTAAAATCAGTTGACATTCATGAAATCATACTGAAAGCAGTAGAGAATATTGACTTACAAGTTAGCCAGAGAAATGGGTCCATAATACAAGAGTTAAAAGCCAAGAAGTCAATTCTTTATGCCGATCAAACGCATCTGACCAATATTATATATAATCTTTTGGATAATGCCAATAAATATTCCTCTGAATCCCCCAATATTAGAATATGTACAAGAGATGTTCAGGGGGGAATTGAGGTTTCAGTTCAGGATAATGGAATTGGAATGAGCAAAGAGAATCAAAAGATGGTATTTGAAAAGTTCTATCGCGTTCCAACGGGCAATATTCACAATGTAAAAGGATTTGGACTCGGATTAAGTTATGTAAAAGCCATGGCTGAGGCTCATAAAGGCAGTATTAAGTTGGAATCTGAACCTAACAAAGGAAGCACATTTACCTTATTTTTACCCAATTAAATAAATATAACTTTAAATATACTTTTCATTAAACCATACGTTAAATACAAAACCCAATTTTATGTCTGAAAGTAAAAGCACCCGTATCCTACTGGTTGAAGATGATCGAAATTTTGGAGATGTTCTTCGATCTTACCTTGAAATGCACAATTTTGATGTTGATCTGGCAATAGATGGAATCGATGGTTTTGAACAATTCCGAAGAGTTGAATATGATCTATGCATACTGGATGTTATGATGCCACGTAAAGACGGATTTACTCTTGCAAAAGATATTCGTTCAAAGAATTCAGAAATTCCAATCATTTTTCTAACTGCCAAGACGCTAAAGGAAGATATTGTAGAGGGATTTAAAATCGGAGCTGACGATTATATTACAAAGCCCTTTAATTCTGAAGAGTTATTATATCGGGTTCAGGCCATTCTGAAAAGATCCCAAAGGAATAAAGAAGAACAAGAAAGCCAACAAGAGGAATACAATATTGGCAAATACACATTTAATTATCCCCTAAGAGTTTTGTATCTGAAAAGTGCGAATGAAATTTCTGAGAAAACCAAATTAAGTCCAAAAGAAGCGATGCTTTTAAGGATGTTTTGCGAACAGCGAAATAAGGTGCTTCTGAGATCAGATGCTTTAACAAAAATTTGGGGAGAAGATAATTATTTTACAGCAAGAAGTATGGATGTCTTTATTACCAAAATTCGAAAATATCTTGCAGGTGATGATTCAATAGAAATCAGCAACATTCATGGTAATGGTTTCAGAATGATTGTAAAAGGTGAAGCTGGATCTGAGCTTTAATCAATTAAGAATTAAAAATTAAGAATGAAAAATTAATGAGTTAATTTTTAGTTCTACCAATATTTATAGCTACCAATTATGAATCTTCTTACAATCCTTCCAAATGTTTTGGATCTCATTAGAAATGTAGGTGAATTTCAAAAGAAGGAATTAACCAAAGTAGAGTCAAGACACATCATTGAGAAAGACATTCACAGTTTAGTAAGTTATGTTGATATTGAGTCAGAGAAGTTGTTGGTTTCAGGGCTTCAAAAGTTATTACCTGAATCTGATTTTATAACAGAAGAAAATACGATTCATCAAACTCGTTCGGGAAAATGTACATGGATAATTGATCCTTTGGATGGAACGACAAATTATTTAAACGGGATTCCAGTATTTTCAATTAGCGTAGCACTCTTAGTCAATGATGAATTACAACTAGGTATTATTTATCATGTAATGATGGATGAAATGTTTTATGCCATGAAAGAAAATGGCGCATTTTTAAATGATAAAAAAATCCAGGTAAGCCAAACTTCTTTGTTAAAAGATGCGGTCGTAGCTACTGGGTTTCCTTACCAGGTTAAAAACATGAAAGAGTTATCGGGAATCTTGCAACATATTCTAAATGAATCAAGAGGAGTTCGTCGTTTGGGTTCAGCAGCCATTGATCTTGCTTACACATCATGTGGAAGATTCGATGCATACTATGAAGCAATGATTAACCCGTGGGATGTAGCGGCAGGAATACTATTGATGACTGAAGCAGGAGGCAACGTGACAGATATGAACGGTGCAAAGGATCCGCTGTTTGCCAAAAACATTTTGGCCTGTAATTCTTACCTGCAAGAAGAAATGTTGGGATTGATACTTAAAGTAAGAGCTTCTTGAAAGATTCACCGGATTTCTTAACTTTACAAAAAAATAACCGATGAACAGAAAGATAGTATTGTTGCTTATAGCAGGAATTATTGTAGCTTTAGCAGCACTGGGGTATTATTTTTATAATAAACCGACAGCATCTGTTATAGGGATGAAAAGTGATTTTATTAAAACGGCTAGTGAGTTGTATTCTGAGTTTGAAGCCAACGAACAAGAAGCAACGCAAAAATATCAGAATAAGGTTATAGAAGTTACAGGTGTTATCGATTCCATTGCACAAAATGAGAATGGAGGAAAAATGGTAATACTGAATACAGGCGGGGGAATGGGTTCTATTAATCTTGATCTCGATACTTCAGTTGTGCATAAACAAACTTTAGAAAAAGGCAAAGAAGTAACTATGAAGGGAATATGTTCAGGATATTTACTTGATGTGGTCTTAAATCGTTCCGTTGTTAAATGAACATTTTTTAACTTAAAATCAAATTTAAATTGCTCCTTCTTTAAATAAGAATTACCAAACTAATTATAATTAATAAATTTAAAAGTCAGAAGACTTGTCATCAGTTAAAATCAGATTAATTGTTATTCTTGCAGTCTTGATGATCATTGGGATTTTCATCATGCAGGGATACTACATTCTTGAAAATTTTGACAAGGAGGAGAGTGAGTTTCATCGTTCAGTGAGTATTGCACTTCGAAATACTGCTAATTCAATTGCAAGATCGAATAAAGCGGAATTACCCCAGAGAGGAATTGTAGTTCAGGAATCTTCCAATGAATATAAGGTGAATGTTAATTCACCAATCATTCAGGATACATTATACGCTCTTCTTCAGACTGAATTTGAAAAACAAGACTTACAGCTTGAGTATGAATATGGTATTTATGATGAAGCCACCAATGAATTAATTTTTAGTCAGGGTTCAGTAAATATTTTAGATAAAAAAATTTCTAAAAAGAAGCCGAATAGAAAAATCAATAAAAAGAGTAAAGTCAGCGAATTGCCATGCTACTTTGTTGTAAAATTTCCGGATAAGCAATCATTTATTCATTATGAGATGAAAACGATCATCATTTCATCCATCTTGCTTTTTCTGGCGTGTGGAATATTTGCAACGGCAATTTTTGTAATTCTTAAGCAAAAAAGGTATTCAGAATTGATGAAGGACTTTGTAAATAACATCACTCATGAATTTAAAACCCCAATAAGTTCAATTAAATTATCTGCAGATGTATTAGCGCATCACCCTTCAATAGAAGAGGATAAGAGACTCAGCCAATATACACGAATTATCCTTGATCAGAATAATCGGCTGAATAACCTTGTAGAACAAGTACTACAGATCGCCAAAATGGAGTCTTCATCTTTTGAACTTAAATTGGAAGAGGTAGATATTCATGACTTAATAAAGCAAATTAGTTCTCAATATGCAATTCGGTTGGGAGATAAGGGAGGTAGCTTTAAACTCCAGTTAGATGCAACGCAACATGTGATTAAAGTGGATAAATTTCATTTTCAAAACGTTATGAGTAATCTTCTGGATAATGCGGTTAAGTATAGTAAGGATGTCCCGGATATTAAAATTTCAACAAGACAGAACGGTCAAAGTCTCATTATCGAAATAGAAGATAAGGGCGTAGGAATCAAGCCCGAAGACCAAGAAAAGCTCTTCCAAAAGTTCTATCGGGTCCCTACAGGAAATCTCCATAATGTCAAAGGTTATGGAATTGGCTTATATTATGTGAAAAGAATTTGTGATGCACACGATTTTGGTCTTAACTTGCAGAGTATTTTTAACGAAGGCACAAAAATTTCAATTTATTGTAAAATATTTACATCATGAAACGAGCAAGATTATTGTATGCAGAGGACGATGAAACTCTAAGCTTTATAACGAAGGATCACCTTGAGCTTCAAGGATATGAGGTTCATCATTGCATTAACGGGGCCCAGGCATATGAGTCATTCAAAGAGGAAAAATTCGACATCTGTATATTCGATGTCATGCTACCCGAAATGGATGGATTCGCTTTGGCGGAAGCTATTAGGAAGAAAGATCAACAAATACCGATCCTTTTTCTAACAGCCAAATCAATGAAGGAAGATCGTATTCATGGCTTAAAGCTGGGAGGAGACGACTATCTAACCAAGCCGTTCAGTATTGAAGAACTAATACTAAAAATCGAAATATTCCTACGCAGGAGCAGGGTATTTGAAGCTCCGACTCAGGATGTAGAAATCCAGGTTGGGCTCTATAAGTACATGCCATTAGAGTATCAGCTTAATAATAATACTGAGGTGCGTATTCTTACACAAAGAGAAAGTGAATTGTTAGATTACTTAATTAAAAATAAGAATAAGGTAATTAAGCGTTCTGCAATTCTTGAAAGTCTTTGGGGAGAAGATGATTATTTTATGGGTCGCAGCTTGGATGTTTTTATTTCAAGATTAAGAAAGTACTTAAGTGAAGATCCTGCAATCAAGATTGACAATATTCATGGCATTGGATTTAAATTTGTATGTCCATAAGCCACTTCTAAGACATTTTCACTTCATTGTAGTGTGTCTTCTGGGATTGAACCTGATGGTCGCTCAATCCAACAACCCTTTTGAAATAATTCCAAATAATGCACAAAAGAAGGACACGAGTACTAAATCAAATTTAGAATCTTCTGTCAAAGAAGTAAATCCTTTTGAAATACAACCTTCAGGAAAAGTTTCTGATATAGAAATTATAGTCGAAAAGAATTTTCTGGAAAGACACGTTGATAAGGCCTTCGTTGGTAAATCAAACCCGAACGAAATAAATACAATGTTGTTATGGTTAATGATTTTTATGTTTTCTATCCTGGCCCTTGCAATTAATATTAATCGAAATATTGTAACCAAACTCTATAAATCAACTTACAACTTAAATTTATTCAACAGTCTTTATAGGGAGAATAAGGAAGAGAATCGTTTGATGTTTCCTTTATTATATGGTCTTTATTTTGCTGCTCTGGGTGTATTTTTATATCAGGCGATTGTACATTTTAAGAATCATAATAACGCTATCCTTTTGGTCTATATAATTATGGGTATAGTAAGTATATATTTCATCAGACACGTAAGTTTGAAGCTATTAGCGGGTCTTTATGGTATTGGGAAGGAAGTTGATCACTATCTGTTTAATATTGTTTGCTATGGCTCAGTTCTGGCTATAATTCTCATTCCATTGGATTTTATAATAATCTTTTCCAGATCTGAATGGAGTAGAAAAATCCTTTATTTAGGGGTGGTGATCATAGTTTTAACCTATTTGCTCAGGCAATTAAAAGAAATAATGGCTAGTTCGGGCCTATGGTCTAGATCCATATTCCATTTTTTGTTGTACCTTTGTGCCTTCGAAATTACACCCTTAGTTCTGCTATATGTGTACTTACAAAGGCAGGGCTGGGTTTAAGCAGCGAGCGTGCCAACAAAAACGAACAAAAAAGAATTATCACCTAAAGTCAGATACAATAAAGTATCTTCTATCCTTATCTCTCAACCTAAGCCTGAGAGATCTCCATATTTTGAAATAGAAACCAAATATAAGATCCAGGTTGACTGGCGCTCTTTTATTCAAGTTGACGGTTATTCGGAAAAAGACTTTCGACGTCAAAGGATAAGAATGGAAGAATTTCCATTTGTAGTATTTACCAGTAAAAATGCGATTGACAATTTTTTTAGACTCGCCGAGGAAATGAGAGCCAGAATTTCCGAGAATGTGAAATACTTCTGTACAACAGAAAATATTGCGAATTATCTACAAAAATTTATCCTTTACCGCAAACGGAAAGTTTTTTATGGCACTAAGAAGTTAAGTGATATTGCGAATTACTTCAACAAGCATAAAGACCAAGGCCAATTTTTACTTCCTTGTTCAGATACTGGAAATAATGAAGCTTCTGAATTCTTAAAAACAACAAAAGTAAAATTTGTTGAGTCTTCGATGTACAGAACTGTTAGTGCTGATCTTAGTGACTTAAAAGATATTAAATACGATATACTTGTATTTTTCAGTCAGCTTGATGTTAAATCCTTGTTTGATAATTTCCCTGATTTTGTTCAAGGGAATACAAGAATTGCTGCATTTGGAAATGCAACTGCTAAAGCTGTACTTGATGCCAATTTAATTCTTGATATCAATGCACCGACGCCAGAAACTCCTTCGATGACTATGGCGCTTGAACAATATCTCATAAAAAGTAATAAATAATTTTTCTTGAGTTCTTTTATAGAAGTATTGGCAAATCGAATGTTAGATAACTTGCCTGGTAAGCTTGCGCATGAAATTCTTATGCCATTTCCTGAAAGACTAAATGAACTGCCTTCAGATGATCATACCAAAGCTGCTGTGTTGATTGCCTTGCGTTATAACGAAGGAAAATTAGAGTTTCCTTTAATTCTCAGAAATCCTGGAGCCTCTAAGGATCCACATAGGGGGCAGATCGGATTGCCCGGTGGAAGATTTGATAAAAATGACCCCAATCTAGTCTTTACTGCATTAAGAGAAACACATGAAGAAATTGGAATTCCAGCAGAGCATATTAAAATTGTTGGCGCTCTTTCACCTCTGTATATCCCTGTAAGCAAAAACCTTGTTTATCCTTTTATAGGCTATACGGAAACACATTTAGAGTATACACTTCAGAGATCTGAGATTATGGAGTTGTTTCATTGTTCTGTGGACACACTGAAAGACCGTAACATTATTACGAAACGGATTATTAATACAAGTTATGCCAAAGATATAGCTGTTCCGGGTTTTGAAATAGCCGATAGATGGATTTGGGGAGCAACAGCTATGATATTATCCGAATTCAAAGAAATTTTAGATTCGTGTATAGAATAATTACTTGTAAGAAAGTCAAACATCAAGTTATTTCGATATAACAGAATTGAACCTAGTAATCCTTTTTTAAGATTCTAATCAGGAATGAATAATATTCATTCTGAATCTATACAAGTTCATATCTTTATTCTATTAAACTCTAAAGAAGTCCATGAATTATCAGGCTGTATATGATCTTATTATTTCAAGACTAAGGGCTGAACTTTCTTCTCAGCTGAGTTATCATAGTGTGCAACATACATTGGATGTAATACATCAATCTGAAAGGATTGCAAATATCATGGGCATTCCTGAAAAGGAAACATTGACTTTAAAAACAGCAGCTTTGTTTCATGACATAGGTTATGTTTATAGCCATATTAATCATGAAGAAAAATCATGTTCTATTGCTAGAGAAGTTCTTCCGCAATTTGATTACGATAGTACAGAAATAGAGAATATCTGTACAATGATTATGGCAACTAATATCCCACAAGCTCCAAATAATATTCTTTCAAAAATTTTATGTGATGCTGATATGTATTACTTGGGTACAGATACATATTTCGAAGGAGCTGAAATGCTTTATGATGAATATATAAAAAGAGGCATTCTGAAGGATCATAAGAATTGGAAAGATATGCAGATTGCGTTTTTAAAGTCTCATTCTTTTCACACAGATATTGTTCAGAAAGAGTGTAATGAAATGAAGGATAAGAACCTTCAGGAAATAATGAACAATAACAATGTTAAGTTAGAAAATTCTGAAACCAGAATTAAGTTACTAAAAGATTTTTTAAAGATAATTATTGGAGTTCTTCTTGCAGGATTTGGACTCAAGGGATTTCTGGTACCCAATCATTTCTTTGATGGCGGGAATACAGGAATTTCTTTATTATTAAAACAGGTAGTGGGATTAGACCTATCTATTTTGTTGTTATTTACGAATTTTCCATTTATTATTATAGGTTACTTTATAATTGGAAGAAAATTTGCAATTCGGACACTTTTCAGTCTCATTCTTTTAGGATTATTTATACTGTTTGTGCCCGTTCATTCCATGACAGAAGATAAATTGCTGATTGCTATTTTTGGTGGAGCTTTTTTGGGTATTGGAACAGGTTTAGTTATGCGAGCCGGTGGCGCATTGGATGGATTGGAAGTGCTTGCCTTGTATACTTTGAGAAAAACTTCATTTAGTATGTCCGAAGTAATTTTAGGAATAAATTTTATTATTTTTCTAATTGCCGGAATTTGTTTTGGGTTTGAAATTGCATTGTATTCAGTCCTTACTTATTTGTCTGCAACCAAATGCATTGACTATGTTGTAGAAGGTATTCATGCTTATACCGGAGTCACAATCATTTCATCCAAAAGCAATGAAATTAAACTTGAAGTTGTTAATACTCTAGGAAGAGCAATTACAGTATACAAAGGAGAGAGAGGCTTTCTTCCAGGTCAATTTCACATTCACTCAGAAGTTGATATAATTTTTACAATTATCAATCGTTTAGAGCTACGAAAATTGAATAACTTGGTGAAGACTATAGATCCTAAAGCTTTTATTTATTCTAATACAATAAAAGAAGTCTCAGGCGGAATCGTTAAGTTGAGATTGGGGCATTGATATTTTAGTGGTACAATTAAATAATACTTGAGGAAAAGCGAATAAAACTCACATGAATATACAAAGTGCTTATGTAGGCAACAATAATAGCTCTTTGTTTTTATTAAATTCAGTATAATCTTTTGCTATGAGTTGAATGATTCTAGAAATAGTCTCCGAATATGCTTAAAAAAGTCACAACATATCTTGTCCTAAAATGTCCAGTATATGACCTCTGAGTTTCTGGATTTGGGATATATCTTTGCTTCGATTTAATTATGTTATTCAAGCGTCAAAATATTCAAGAACGGGATTAGGTATTCAAGAAGTGATCTTTTAAGCTATTTTTATTCAAAGTTAGCAGGGAATAATGATTAATTATAAAGATTGTAATTCGCAATAACGAGACTGTAAATCAACAATTCTCCCAGTAGCTTTGTCTGATAAAGTTGGAAAATTAAATGGCGTAATATGTCATATATTGGTTTGAAAAGCTCATCATGATTGTTATGGAATGCAACTAAAGACTCTTTGAAAGGAAATTCTCAAGACAATTAAAGCATTCTTTAAAACAGTCTGTAATAATTTAGTTGCGTAACATTATGTAAACTAAATAAAGCTTAAACATTAATAACAATGTAATATTAATTGTACCGGTATGTTTGAAGGTATCGAGCCAAATAAATCTCTAGAAGATTCTAAAGATTGGATAGAGATAACATTCTAAAAGATTAAAAATATTTTATAAATGAGTAGAAAAATAATTTTCCTTATTCAGCAACATACGAACTTGTTGGATGTAGCTGGTGCATCACAGGTATTTGGTGAAGCAAAAGAATATGGTATAGATCTTGAAATAGTTTTTACTTCCCTTGAAACAAATATTAAATCAGGAGTGGGTCTTCCGCTAGGAAAAATTACGAATTTTAGTAACATTAATTTATCAGAAGGTGATATACTGTTTATTATTAGTACAGATATCCAATACATAATGTCTGATAAATACAGAGTTCCGCATAAATTTATAGAATGGATTAAGAACGCATATAACAATAATGTAAAAATTTGTGCAATTTGCAACGGAGCCTTTTTATTAGCCAAAACAGGTTTGTTGGATGGTCGAAAATGCACAACACATTGGAAAAGGACTAAAGAGCTTCAGACCTTATTTCCAAAATTGGATGTTCAGGAAAATGTAATTTTTGTAGAAGATACAGGAATTATTACAAGCGCAGGAGGGACTTCCGGTGTTGATGTTTCGCTTCATCTGCTTGCTACATTACAGAATGATTATTTTGCCCATAAGGTTGCGCGAGAACTAGTTGTTTATCAAAGGAGAAATGGTTCTGATGCACAGCTCAGTATTTTATTAGAAAGCAGAAATCATATGCATAAGGGGATTCATAAAGTTCAGGATTTTGTCCAATCCAATTTACACAAAAAAGTGAATCTTAATAAATTAAGCGGAATAGCAAATATGAGTTACCGTAATTTCTGCAGAATATTTAAAAAAGAAACAGATCTAACAACGATTCAGTATATTAATATGGTTCGTAAGGACAGAATTAATAACTTAATTAAAAATAAAGATTTAAGTCGGAAGCAAATTGCCAATCTGGTCGGTCTTGAGAGTGAAAGACAGGTTTCAAGATTGATAAAAAGTTATTCATAATAAATTATTTAGGGAAAGAAACTTCTTTTCCCAGGTACATTATTGGAAGCTGAGCTATCAACATTTTGAATAGGTTGCAGGACTGTTTTTAATTGATAATTTAGAGCATTAGACAGAACAGAGAAAAGGAAATGCATTCTGAATTACGAGGGCCTATCAAATTGTTTTATTTTAAAATTCAAACTCAGACTAAAAATATGCTTGGCGCAATTATCAGTTGATTACACATTATAGTAAGTAATTATATTAAATAATATGCATAACAATTAATTACACATTATAAAATATATATATGTGTAAAAAATATTTAAGATTACATTAACTTTTTTAGGAAAATATTTGGAAGCACAGACAATCCCCCTATCTTTGGCATTCACAATCTTTTTACAAAAACAAAATTTAACCGTATTATGAAGAAAGTGTTATTAACAAGTATGGTCTTCTTTATTGTGATGACTCTGTCATTCGCTCAAAGAATGGTCAAAGGTACCGTTACTGACAAAGACGGGCAACCTGTTATCGGCGCCAATGTTGTAGCCAAGGGCACAACTGTCGGTACTGTCACTGATGCCAATGGTATATATTCCTTGAATGTACCAGCAGGCGCAACGGAGTTAACGATAAGTTACACGGGGTTTGATTCACAAGATATTACATTAGGAGCCGGAAACATGGTTGATGTAGTAATGTCTGAGGGAGTTGTACTTAGTGAGGCTGTTGTTACTGCGTTGGGTGTATCAAGAGATAAGAAAACTTTAGGTTATGCAACCAGCACAGTTTCAAGTGGTACAGTAACCGAAACAAGGAACGCAAATATGTTGGATGCTATAGCTGGACGTGTTCCGGGTGTTCTTATTCAAACGAACTCTGGATCGCCGGGGGCATCTTCTTCAATTTCAATTAGAGGATTTGCGAGTGTTACAGGTAGAACTGAACCATTAATGGTTATTGATGGGGTACCCGTAAATAATAGAACTACAAACAGTATATCAAACTTAAATAACTCGAATGATGATTTCAATCGATCTGCGGATTATGGTAACCAGCTTGGTGATATTAATCCGAATGACATTGAAAACATATCAATATTAAGAGGAAGTGCTGCTACAGCAATTTATGGTAGTAGAGGTGCAGCTGGAGTTATACTTATAACTACCAAATCAGGAAAAGGAAGTAAGGATAAAATCAGTGTTGACTATTCCGGATCTTACTCTTCTGGTAGAGCTTTACGAGTTCCACATCTTCAAAATACTTATGGACAAGGTTGGTCTGGTCTATTTGCTTATGAAGAAAATGGAAGTTGGGGTCCTAAAGCAGATGGACAAGTAAGATTATGGGGAAATGTGGTTGATAATTCTCAATTGTTAAAACCATTTAAAATTATCAAAAACAATCTAAGAGATTTCTTAGAGCCAGCAAGTTCAATTGATCACTCTTTTGGAATTAGTGGTAACTTAAACAATTATCATTACAGATTTGGTTATTCACATCTTAATTCAGATGGAATTATTCCTTATGATAAGGATAAATTAGTAAGAAACTCTCTTTCCTTTAATGGTGGAACAAAATTGAATAAACTAACAATTACTACTGGACTTAATTTTGTTATTAAAGATCTTGATGCAGTTGTAACTGGTCAAGGAGATGATGCAGGAGCTGGTAAAGTGGTATGGCAAGAAATTATTCAAGTACCTAGAGATCACGCAATTGTTGATTATAGAGACTACAATAATAAATTTTACAACCTTGATAATTTCCATACATTGTATGCACAGAACCCATACTTTATTTTAGGTGAAACTGGAAACAACTATAAAGAAAACAGACTTATTGGAAATATTTTCTTTGGTTATCAGTTAACTGAAAAATTATCAGCCAATTGGAGAGTAGGTGGTGATTATGGAAACGGTACCATTTTCGAATATGGTAATGTGGCAAGAATTAATTCTGGAGCACCAAATGATCCTGCAAATGATGTGGTAGGTAGAGTAGCTGAAGGAAATATTTCAAATACACAGTTGAATTCTGATTTCTACCTTAATTACCTTACTGATTTATCAGAGGATATCGACTTAAATGTAACGCTTGGACACAATGCAAATCAAAGAGATAGTAGATATTTCTCCACAGAAGTTACAAATCTTTCTATTCCTGGATTTTATGCTTTGTCTAATACAACGACACAACCAACAACAAAAACAGAGTATAGTAAAAGAAGACTTATAGGGGTATTTGGAACTGCAACTTTCGGATATAAGAATTGGTTATATCTTGGCGTACAAGGTAGAAATGACTGGTCAAGTACTTTACCAAAATCAAATAATTCATTCTTTTATCCTGGTGTGACATTGAGCGCTGTATTAAGCGATGCAATGGATTTGCCTTCTTATGTTAATTACTTAAAGCTTAGATCAGGTTATGCCTTTACAGGAAATGATGCTGATCCTTATCGTATAGATCCGGTTTTTGCTTCAGCACAATCTAGAGCCGGTGGATTTGGATTTGTTAACTTTCCAATTGGAGGTGTAAATTCTTTTGAAATTGGCGACAGACTTGGAAGTAGCAATCTTAAACCTGAGTTAACAAATGAACTTGAATTTGGTATTGAAACGAAGTTATTTTCAAACAGAATTGGATTGGATTTATCTTGGTATAATAAAATCACAAATGACCAAATTATTGCAGTGGATGTCGATCCAACATCTGGATACACAACTGGAATTATAAATTTAGGTAAAATTCAAAATCGAGGAATTGAACTAGGACTTGAATTAGTTCCTATTAGAAGTACAAATTTTGAGTGGGGATTAAATTGGAATTTCTCAAAAAATACCAATGAAGTACTTGAGTTAGGAAATTCAAAAAGCACTTCTTTACTATTGAACGATGTTTATAATACTGAGCTTAGAGCTGAAGTAGGTAAGCCAGTCGGAACAATATATACTCCTGATTTTAAAAGAGATCCTAATGGCAATATTATTGTAAATCCGGCTACAGGATTGCCTTTACAATCTGATCAAAAGGTTTATAGAGGTCATATTAATCCAGATTATATAACAGGATTGGGTACGACTCTTAGATACAAGAATTTAACATTAGCAACAAATGGAGATCTAAGACAGGGTGGATTATTCTATTCTTATACAGCTAGATTAAACTATTTTGTTGGAAATGCATATACATCTACATATAATGATAGAGAGCCATGGGTAGTTCCAGGTTCTGTAGTTGAAAATGCCGATGGAACTTTTTCTGAAAATACAAAAGCTGTAAGTAGAGCAGATGTATTTACATATTATGGTGCGACTCCAGCATATGAATACAATCATGTACTTCCAAAAACATTTTTCAAATTAAGAAATGTTTCATTAACTTGGAATCCTACAAACGGTTGTATAAAAGGAACGGGCTTAAACCTTAGTGGATTATCAATATGGGGTAGAAACCTAATGTTATGGACACCGTCTGATAATCATTTTGTTGATCCAGAGTCTAATACTTTTGGAACTTCATTAGCAAGACAGCTTGGTGAATTTTCAGCTCCTCCTTCTACATATAGTTTTGGTGTAACATTAAATCTAAAATATTAATCAAGTATGAAAAATTTAAAATATATTTTATTAAGTACGACTTTAATTTTCTTGAGTTCATGTAACGATTGGCTTGATGTCAATACAGATCCAAATAATCCAACTCAAGTTAATTATAATCTTATACTACCTAATGCTCAGATGCAAATCATGGGCTCTGTTAATGGAGATTATTCAATATTAGGGGGCCTTTGGTCTCAGCATTGGACACAGAGTCATATTTCAAGTCAATATAAGGATATAGATTCTTATGATCTAACAGATAAGGATTTTGAAATCGCATGGAATGAGCTATATAGTGATGCTCTAATAGATTTAGAAGAAGTTAAAAAGCAATCAAGTGCAGCAGGTAACTGGAATGCATATTTACAAGCTGCTTGTTGTCAAGCTTATACTTTTCAAATTCTTGCTGACTTATATGATAAAATTCCTTACTCGGAAGCTTTAAAAGGAAATGAAAATTTATCTCCTAAGTGGGATAATGGTGAAGTAGTTTATGATAAACTAATTTCAAGCCTTGATGAAGCTTTGGGAAAAGATTTCAATGCTTTAACTAATGCTTATGTATCGACTGACTTTGTTTTTGCAACTGGCTCAAAGGAATCTCAAATTGCGAATTGGGTAAAATTTGCGAATACTTTAAAGTTAAAAATTTATCTAAGACAAACAGAATCAGCAAGAAAAGCTGACGCACTTGTAAAACTAAAAGATGTTCTAAATAATGGAAATTTCTTGGATCGTGATTCAAAAATCACAGTTTTCATAGATGAAGCCAATAGATCAAATCCTCTTTATGAATCCAACATTAGACAATTAAATGTTGCGACAAATTTAAGAGCTAGTTTCACGTTCTTGAACTATCTAACAGTAAATGCTGACCCAAGAATTGATGCTTATTTTACGCCTGGTTCTACTGGACATTTTGCACTGGCTCAAGGTGACTTCAATGAATTAACAACTACAACTCCCGGAGCAAGACCTTCCGTAGCTAAAATGAGTCCAACTACTCCAGCATATTTCTTTTCTCTAGATGAAGTACAGTTTATGCTTGCAGAAGCAAAATTGAGAACTTCATCGGGTGGTGAAGAAGCAGAATATGTTAAGGCCGTAACTTCTGCTTTTGCAAAGTTTGGTTTAGCTGCACCTACTAGTTTGTTAGCTGGAGTTTATAAATTTCCATCAGCTGGAAGTTTTGACGAAAAATTGGAAGCAATTATTATGCAAAAGTGGGCTGCTTCTGTAAATCAAGGTATCGAATCGTTTTTTGATCAAGCCAGAACAGGTATTCCAAAGATTTCACCGGTAGCTGCTGACAATGCAAGTTATAAAGCAGGACAATGGACATATTCTATTCAAGGTGTTACAAGCGGTGCCTTTCCAAAGAGATTAATTTATCCTGATTTATCAAGAAGGGTGAATTCAAATACGCCTCCTTTTACGCCAATTACTCAAAAGGTTTGGTGGGCTAAATAAAATATATTATTAATACAATAAAATTAAATAAATGAAAAATAAAGTATTTTATCTTGTATTTTCTTCTATTATTTTAACGTTCAGTTTTTTTTCTTGCGAAAAAGTTGAAGAGAATGTATCAAGAATAACTTATTATCCAATAATCACTTTAAAAGGTGAACAATGGAATACGGTAGATGTAAATGGAACTTATACTGATCCAGGTGTTGAAGCAAAAGAAGGAGATAAAGTAATACCTGTTGAAATAGGTGGTGATGTAGTCAACACGAATATTCCTGGAGTTTATACCATTACATATACAGCTGCTAATTCAGATGGATATACTACTACATCGTACAGATATGTTGGTGTAATTGATCCAAGCGTTAAAGGTAAAGATATGTCAGGAAGTTATAGAAGAAATGCCGGAGCTATGGGGGTAAGTGTTGTAACTAGAATATCTGAAGCATTTTATAAAAGTGATAATGTCGGTGGCATTGCAGCTGGTGGACCTGCTACCACAGTATTTTTTTATCACTACAAGGATGATAAGCTTGGTGTTCCATTACAACTTGTCGCAGGCTCACCATTTTCGTGCGATAATTCAACAGTTCAGTTAGGCGTAAGTTATAAATGGATTGTTAGAAACTCAGGTTATGGAACAGCATTAAGATCTTTTATTAAAATATAATACAATTAAAATTATGAAAAAACTAAATATTTATTATTTACTTGTAATTACTTCACTTTTGACTTTTTCTTGTGACCTAACTGAAGATCCTGATGTTGGAGGAACGAATACTAAAGACATGGCAGGTGAGTGGTATTTACAATTGATAGATCCTGCTGACAGTGTTACTGTATATGTGGACTATAGTCTAGCTACAACTTCAAACACTGCAGCTAATGTTGCAGACAAAATGTTGTTTGATGATGCTGCACACTTCTTTCACTTTCAATGCAAAATGAATACGAATCAACAGAATTTGACATTTAATGCAGAAAATGCAGAAAATATTCAATATGATCCGGCTCATACGCCACCTGCAGCAAAACCTAAACCAATACCTGCAATCGGTTCTGTTAAGACACAATTATCTGCAACTCCAAAACTAATGACAATTACTAATGGTACGATTACAAAAAACAGTTTTTCTCCGCCATCTAAAACTAAAACTGATTTTTTAAGTTGCTTGATGACTGGTATTTATAGAGGTTATAATTATGTCGCAGAATCATATGCAATAACAGGTACTGATACTTCAGTTGTATGGAAGTTAAGAGACGAATCAGATGTTCCTGATGGACCTTATATAATTTCTGGTTATAAAAGAACAGGGTTCTTGGAAGATGAGCATTAAAAATTTTTAAAATAAAATTATTATTTAGGGGTTCAAGTTTGTTGAGCCCCTATTTTTTTACTAAAAAAATTAAGTTATGTTTAAATATGTTTTTTTATTTTGTTTATCTTCTCTAATTTCTGCACAACCCCTTCTCATCAAAGACAACCTCGTCGGTCCCAAAGACGGATGTGCAAATCTTAATCAGGTTGATGATTTAATACTTGCCTATAAATCTAAAATTTATTTCTGTGGAACAAATCGCTTCGCGGATTTTTCAACAGATGGAGATTTTGAACCCTGGGTGTATGACCCGGCAACAGATTTGATGACAATACATGCACAATTGATTCCTTTCAAAGGATCTGTGCCAAATAAGTTTTTTATTTCCGGAGATAAGATGTATTTCGCAGCGCGTGATGAATTTAACTTGTATGATTATTTATATGTTTCCGATGGAACGAAAGCCGGTACAATTAATCTTTCTGACAGTATAATTAATAAACTTAAAGGGATGTTGGTCAATAGTTCAAGAAATACAATTGCATCTTTAAGAAATGGAGCGATATTTAATGCCTACGAGACAAATTCAACGTTTGGGTTGTGGTATACAGATAGCACAAGAAAAGGTACAATTCGATTGAATGCCAATGGGTTTGCAGATAATTTTATTGTACATCCGAAATATAATGTTGCATTATTTTCTCAGAATGGAAAGTTCATGATTTCTGATGGAACAGTAGCAGGAACCAAAGAATTAAATGATCTTTTAAATATTTCATCCGTAAATAGCTCTTCAGTGGGCGCAGGAATTTTTGGCGATAATTTTTTATTAGAAGCTTTGGATATAAATACCGGAACATTTGGTTTATTTGTTACTTCAGGAATCAGTAATCAATATACCAAATTAGTAGAATTTGGTGGTGTTGCATCTAAAGTTCGAAATGTTACAGATCTGGGAAACAATCGTTGTATTTTTTCGAATGACAAAGGAATTTATTTAACCGATGGAACGAAATCCGGAACGAGTCAAATACCTGGATTAACTTCTTATAAATTGATGAATGCTTATAAGGATCTCTGGACAATATACAAGGGCAAAGTATATTTTGCAGCTTCAGATACAAACACCGGTAAAGGAGTAGAGCTTTATGTTTCTGATGGAACCATTTCAGGAACGAAAATGCTCATCGATATCAACGCAACAGCATCTTCCATTCCTTCCAACTTTAATGTGTATAAAGATTTATTATATTTTACTGCCACTACAACCATACATGGAAATGAATTATGGTATACAGATGGTATTAATTCTGCGAGACTTTCTGATATAAACCCCGGAGCCGCTGATAGTAATCCCATGTACTTAACGGGTTTAGATAATAATTTATATTTCAGTGCAATACAAACAAATTCCGGCAGAGAACTTTATAGATTTTCTCTAGCAAAGGTTTCAATAGATAATATTTCGTCCAATACTCGTATAGATGTTCTCCCAACAATTAATAACGGAGAATTTCTAATTAAAAGTAACGATAATCAAATGATCAGCTCTATAAGCGTAAAAAACGAAAATGGAATTGAAATCTGTTTGATAAAAGAACCTCAATCTATTATTGATTTGAAGAATCATAATGTTACGCCAGGGTTGTATTTTATTTCGTTCTTTGCAGGGAATAAACTGATTAGCACGAAGAAGATTATAGTTTATTGATTTTGGTTGACAGGTTGACGGGTTGACAGGTTTACAAGTGACGAGTTAACGTGGAATAATCGATAAAATTATTGAAATAAAAAAAGGCCCCTTATCGCTAAGTGGCCTTTTTTTTATTTTTTAATTGCTCAACTAGTCAACTGTAAACTTGTCAACCGTCAACCAATTTTATTTTGCAGTCACACGCAAAGAAACTCTTCTGTTCATTTCTCTGC
Source organism: Saprospiraceae bacterium (assembly GCA_013140975.1). Taxonomy (GTDB): domain Bacteria; phylum Bacteroidota; class Bacteroidia; order Chitinophagales; family Saprospiraceae; genus Vicinibacter. The sequence goes on along the minus strand of JABFRV010000173.1, from coordinate 7,249 downwards.
CTTCTGCTGTTGCATTATCAGCGACAGGGTGCTCAGGACCATATCCTTCAGCAGCAAGTCTTTTCGCTTCAATACCTAAAGCAATTAATTCATTCATTACTGTAGTTGCACGAGCAGCAGATAATTTTTTATTTGCAGCAGCATTTCCAACATTGTCTGTGTAGCCACCTATTTTAGCAGCAACCTTAGGGAATGCTTTTAGAATTGCAGCGATATTTCCTACTTGTTCTTTTGATGCAGGATTTAATTTATCTGAACCTGTTTCAAATAATATTCTGTCGAAGTCAAACCATGTAGTTTTATCAACTAATTTAGTACTGTCCATGATCCAGGTAACAAGTTTTCCTTCAACACCTTTTTCAGGAACACTTAAGGAAGCTCCATCTCCAAAATTTAACGTTATCATATTACCCAATGCCATCCACTTTGTACGAACTGTAGAATCAACACCAGCATACATGCTTTTCATAGCTTCCATAGCTGCATTTTTAATAGAATCAAGCCTTGCAGCTTCTGCTTTTGCTGCATCAGCTATCATAGCTTCTTTCTTAGCAACTTCTTCTTTTAATTTGTTAGTATTGCAGCTTTTCATGCCAAACCACATTAAACCTAACAAAGCTAAAAGTCCAATTAGCCAAGGCATCCAATTGTTTCCACCAGAATTAGAATCTGCAACAGAACTTGTTGAATGAGAAGTTTTCATACCTGATCCAAAATTCATTACTGAAGATATTTCAGATGGAATTGAAGACATAATATCATTCTTTTGAGAGCCTAACCAACTTGTAAGACCTGAAGCTCCATATCCTTCAGTCTTAACTTTCTTCTTAAGAAAAGATAGTATTAGAGGCGCAACAAGAGAAAGGATTTTCATAGCAGATCCAGAATTATTGAAACCAGCAACCTTGCCAATAGCTCCAAGCAAACCAGAGTTGTTTCCGCTGAAAAGAATATTAAGCAAAGATCCACCAATTGAATCTGAACTGCTTGCACTTGAACTTCCACCAAATAAGCCACCAAGATCTGAAAGCAAATTGCTGTTATTGTCATGATGATTGATAAGATCCCAGATCTTACTCATCTGACCTGTATTCGTAGAAGAATTTAGGAGACCACCGAGTATAGAAGGGATTGCAGAATCAATACCTTTTCCGGTAGCGTGTTCTGATTCTCCTAGAAACTTAGCTGCAGTAGAGATAAGCTCTGGCGTAGCATAATTTTTAATTAAGTTAACTAGATTCATAATAAATTTTATTTGTTTAAATTAGGAGACAATTATACAACCATAGTACGGATTGAGACTTGTCAATGAGATGGTTTTAATTTAACTTTGCTATCATTAGCAAAAACTTTACAAAATGGACCCTCGATACCCAATTGGACCTTGGTCAGCGCCTGATCAAATCTCCTCACAAATGGTTAAGAATTGGATCTTTGATATTAAATCATTGCCACAATTATTGCTGACAGAAAGCAAAAGGATAACAAATTCAAATATTCAAAATCAATATAGAGACGGAAGTTGGACAATACGTCAGGTAATTCATCATGTTGCAGACAGCCATATTAATGCCTATATAAGACATAAATTGTGTATCTCAACAGACCAACCAACCATAAACCCTTACCCGGAAGAAATTTGGGCTGAAATGAAAGATGTGCATTCCGTTCCTATTGAAGTTTCACTTCAATTGATTCAATCACTTCATCACAGATGGTCAGACTTTTTAGAATCATTATCTGACACAGATTACTCTCGCGGATTCATCCATCCTCAACACAACAGACTTATTCTGATGCAGGAATCAATTGGAATGTATTCATGGCATGGAAGACATCATCTGGAACATGTCAGGATTGCTTTGGGGAGGTAATGTTAATTGTAAATACCATCATCAATAAATACTTTCAAAAATAACTTGAATGTATTTCTTAGTCAATTTGACTACATTCAAGTAAAGTTTAAATTTTAATATAATTCATTGAAAGGGTAGAATTATATTCGATATTCCGATATGATGTATGGCCTTGATTAATCACTATAGTTTTTTTGTTCCACATTCTATTATGATCCGAATTCCATATTTGGATAATCGCAAACTTATGAGATTATTGATAGTACAAATTCGAAAGCACCATAATGATGAATATAGCAGAGAAATTAAGAATTACTGAGATAAAGAGATAAGACGAATTAAAAAATTTGATTTTAAAGAACATGTACCTAATAGTTTACTATTTATTTCATGATATAATTCTATTTTAGAAATCCTTAAAAACAAGATTTTAATTCTTTACGAATGATCAGTGAAGGTCTTGTTTGTAGTTGACTTGAGTTCCAGTCTTATTATTGAATTATTCATATAGGCTTGTGTACGACGTATAACAAAAGTTATATGAACCTTTATTCTAGGATGTCTCAACTTTGTATCGAACAATATTTATGGCTCATATGCCGGATAAAAATATATGAAAAAAGAGAATAAAAACTTGTATGAGTACAAATCAGAATTACTATCTTTAAGCAACGAAAAAACCAATAGTATGAAGAACCTTGTACATTGTCTTCAATGTATCGTATTGTCTATATTATTCTGTGTTAATTCCGTCAGAGCACAAGAAATTGAATTTGATGCTAATACTCTTACTTTAAATGCAGACCCTGAAATATTCAAAGTAGGAGCAGTTATAAAAATTAAAGTAATAGAAGATGATCCATCGACCAAACCCGATATTGAGGTAACAATTAGTTTTTCGGATGTTAGGAATGAAGCAGGAATTCAAAAATTTAAGGATACAGGTATTAAAGATACAAAAGCCGCATCCACCGGCGGATATTATTTAATGTCTTTTAGAGTGGAAAATAAAGATTATACCAATATCACCGTAAAAGTAATAGGAGATAAATTTACACATGAGAGAACTTATAAAATCCGTAACCACGGGGGCATTAAGTTTGACGTAAGTACCGGATTTTTAGGTACTAAGGTAAGAGATAGATCATATGTATTATCAGATTCTGCTGGTATTGGAAATAAAGTTATCAGAGAAAAAGATGGAAAATTTAGAGGAGGTATTTGCCTTCTTGCACATTTGCATTCAAGAAATCCTGATCTATTGAATATTGGTGCTAATATAGGATTCGAATTAAATCAGGATTCTAAAATTTCTTAAGTATTATGTATATAAATAATATCTTTCTAACTAGTATTGCAAGAATAAAAATTAATTACCTAATAAAAGATAAATTATTAATTATCAAAAAGTATGGTTTTGTTTTATGTATTGCTTTAATTTCGAATAATTTTAGTTTTGGGCAAAAGAGTACTTATGAAATAAGTAATATCACAATTGGGTTTACTAAAAACGGGAATTGCAAATCTTGTGAGTTGATAAGTTACTTTAACGATAATACTGAATATTCGATTTGTATTACAGGTCTTGATCTTAATAAGTATCAATTAATAATTGATGATATTGATACAATAATTTCTAAGAATGAGAATAAATTAAATTTTCCTTCATTTGCAGGTTTTGATATAAAAACTACTTTAGCTGTAATGGATCAATTTGGATTACTTACTGGTAATGAAGGAGTACCTTCAATCGCAAGTATAAGTGAGCCATTAGAAAAGACAAATTCTGGAGTTTTTAATTTGAATGCTTTGCTTAACTCAAGCGAATATAAAAAGAATTTAAGTAGTAATAATAGAAAAATAATTCAAAAGTTCTTGGAAAAAGTTGATCAACAAATATTTTGCGAAGGAGAAAATAATAAATTTCTTAGTACTCTACAGACTCAATATTATAAGTCAATTTATTCTGTAAATGATCTACTAACTGCGTATTATGACTCCATACTTATATGGCACTTCAATATTAATAATTCTAAAGTTTCAATAAATGAGAAATTTGAAACAAACAGGTCAATAAAAGATATTACTTTGAAATTTATTAACGGAATCACAAATTCCAAGAATGAAATAATTAAATTAAATAAATCGCTAGATAGCATTAAATGCTCTAACTGTATTGAGAACTTATGCATAAGGCGAAAAGATAGTATTTTAAGAGTAAATATTAGCACTTCAATTAAATCTATTGATGGATATATTTCTTCAATAAAATTAGACACTGTAGGAGCTCAAATGTACTTGGAAGCTCAAATTAATGCAGGAACTAAACAATCCTATTATAGCCTTCCGTACTTATATCGAAGAGGTGAAAAAGTCCATGAAATAAAATTAGTGCCACGTGCTGGCATTAACGGTCCGAAATATTCAACCAAATTATATATTTCACCGAAGTATAGAAAGTATTTTGGGTACAGTTCTGGTTTATTTCATTCAATGAATTATGATAAGAACTATTCTGGATTCTACAATTCTGTGAATGATACTACATATATCACTAAAGAATCTTCTTCTTTTCATTCAGGTATTATGGCCTTGGTTCATGCTGGTAAAGGGTTTAAAAATTCAGAAAATCTTAGTTGTCATATTGGAATTGGTCCAACACTTACCTTGAATAAATCTTACTCACCCGGTCTGGTTTTAGTAGCTGGAATTGCTTTAGGCTCAAAGGATAAATTAATGCTAAATGTAGGGCTTCATACTACATTTGTAAGACGAAAATCTAATCTATATAAAGATGACTTAATTAAAGGAAAAATTGAGCAAATTGAAGTTACTAAATCATCCACTTCACCCTTAGTTGGTATAAGTTATTTCTTTTATTAAAAATATTAAATCATATTCTAATGGATACAACTGAACTTTTATTCTTAAAATTAGATTCCTTAAAAACGTTGATTGCCACTAAGCTTCAAAGTAATTCCAATTCAATGTCAATAGAATTGTGGTGGAAATACATATTACTTGCAGGGCTTTTCGGTGCCCTTGCTGGCTATGTTTATAAACTTTCAAATGATAGTAACTGGTGGCAACCTAAAGAAGCTATGAAGAGTCTAATTCTAGGTATTGCAGCGGCCTTTATGGGTCCTGTTATCTTATTTGTTTTGAGATCGGATATCTTAAAAGTAATTAAGGAAAGTGATGAAGGTGTATATTACTTAATAGGGATTTCAGTACTTGTCTCAATGTTTGGGCAATATTTTATTGAAAAATTAAAATCGATATTCGATACTATCAAGCAACAAGAATTAAAGATAGATGCATTAGAAAAAGCAATGTTCTCCAATAGTATGAAGAAGCCAATATTCTTAAACAAAATTAAGAATGAATTTATAGCTAAGAAGCAGAATACTGTGAATCATTATAACTTTAATACATCGTCTTGTACTGATTTTAAAGTAGGGACATATTTTGCTGTAGAATTCGAAAATATGAGGAATAATGGCGCTCATACTTTTGTTCAAGTTGATGCAATATGCACTGAGCATAATGAATGTACAAGAATATTTTTAGGAGTTAAAGCTGATGGGACTACAATGAATAACCCAACAGATTTAGTTGCATCACCTTGCCCTCCTTGTTGCGAAGGTGGTATTCAAGATCCTAATGGAGTATGATATCGGCACCAATTTCAATAATTGATCTGCAACCAGAAAACGTAGAATCAATACATTCGGATGATTTGTTCTTAAAGTTATCTAAGTACCGATTTAAATTAACAGAAGGGACAATTACCAAAGACTATTTAAGCCAAATAATTAAAATTAATGAAATATCCATTACTAGTCCTCAAAAGAATTGGGAAGATATTTATTTATTAAACTCATTCATTTATTTTGTTTTTGGGAATTTATTGGCTTCTAAAATTTCAATTAATTCAATTTCACAAGAGTTTATATTAAGCAATGAAGACTATTTATCCATTGAATTTTTGAAAAGCAATTTAGAATTATTGTATAATTTAAGCCTTAAGTTAGATAAGAACCCTATTCAGTCAAAAGTTTATATATTAACAGATGAAGGCTATAACCCAGAGAAGATCAATTGGTATAGTGATAATTATATAAGATTTCCGAATCAAGGAAACGCTGTTGAGATAATTAAAATAGATTCTTGGGATGAATTTAAAAAATTTAAATTACAAGATGAAGATTCATCTATACAAATTACGTGTCATTCATGGCTTGACAATGATAACAACCTTCGGGGAATAAAATATAATGACAAATATATCAAGATAGATGAACTTGGAGATGTAATAAAATCAATTTGCATGGATAATATGGCTAATGCAATTTTTTTATTTGGCTGCAACACTTCCAATTCTGATCTAAAAAGTTTTTTAAAAGATAAAGTAAGATTTTTAGTATCTTCTTCGGATTCAACAGGAATGCCAAGAATTGCATTATTTAACTTTATGTTCTTTTCATTGTTAAATCTATTAGATGACTATGAAAAAATATTACAAATTTCAAAATTTATTTGTAATTCTATTTTTTCAGATTCTCCTACTAAAATAAGATATGATCTTGATGGGTTATTTTCATTGACTAATTTTGAATTTCAGGAAAAACATTAAATGCCTTTAAAAAACAATATAAAAAATCAATTGCAATGAAATCTATATGTTGAAGAACGTATATAATAAATTTTATGTTTGACCGACAAAACTTTTAATTGAAATGCACAAAAAAATAAAATTCTTAATTAGGTTATTTAATTTTCCTAAAAGAATCATTAATTTTGTAACGCAAAATAAAGATCTTTATTCAATAAACAATTTTTAACTTAAATTTATAATTATGCCTGCAACTGCTCCTGCTTTTAAAATTTCATGGACAAGTCCATCAATTCAAGGTGAACCTAATGCTGTATATCCTGAAAGGGAAGCTATCAGAGAAAAGAGTCCTATAAATCATATAGGCTATTACAAAGGATATTGTACTATACCAAGTTCTGGAGAGCATAAAGAATTAACATTCATAGTAGCACTTGATAATGATTATCGACCAATGTTGGGAAATAATGATGTTGCTACTCCTTGCCCGCCTCTTTGTGATGGGATTGGTGGAGGAGGTCTACCATCAATTGTTCCTATATAGTAACATAACCAATAAACTAAATTGATTAAATCGTTTATTAACTGCTATATTCATTTTTACTTTAATGGAAGAAACCAGGAATGATCTATATGATCAATTAAGTAAATTAATTGAAATTGAAACGCCTAATGGATATTCTGAATTCTATAGAAATGTAAAAAAAATTTACATTAAACTTAGAAAATTAAATTATAGCAAATCAAAGGAGAAAAAAGATTTAGTATATATTTTTAG
>JABFRV010000161.1 GCA_013140975.1 Saprospiraceae bacterium | reverse complement strand
ATACTAAATACTAATAATATGATGCTATAAATAGAGAAATTTTATTTATGGTATCAATTTCTTAATCAGTTAAAAATGGTGTAACATAAGAGGTCTTAAGGCCCGGCTTAGTAAGTAGCATAAATTGTGAAATAATAGCTTTGAGATTGTTTGTTAAGGAATTTCAATTTTAAAAGTGCTCAATTACTTCTACATTTTAAAACTCGATAAAGTATTTTCCACCTCATTCATCATTTCATCTGTTATATCCATATGCGTAACAAATCTAACCGATCGCTTTCCGAAAGCAGAAGAATTTATTCCATGTGTTTTTAAAGTATCTACAAAATTTTGTGGACTTACATTTTCCTTTAGTTGAAATATGATAATATTTGTTTCTACAGGAAAAATGGATTCAACATACTCTGCATTTTTTAGTATTCCTTCAATTCTTTGTGCTTTAGAATGATCTTCACGAAGTCTATCAATATTATTGTCTAACGCATAAAGTCCTGCAGCTGCAAGTATGCCAGCCTGACGCATTCCTCCACCCAATACTTTTCTGATTCTTCTACAATCATTTATCCAGTCTTTTTTTCCAATGAGAACAGATCCGGCCGGAGTTCCTAATCCTTTCGACAAACAAATACTAATAGAATCAAACAATGGTCCAATTTCAATTGGTGTGAGATTTTTTGCAATTAAGGCATTAAATATTCGAGCGCCATCAAGATGTAATGATAAATTATTATTTCTGCAAAATTCGGAAATCTCTTTCAACTGATCTAGATTATAACAATTTCCTCCACTGCGATTTCCGGAATTTTCCAATACAACTAGTTTTGTTCTTGGTAGCCAATCCTGTTTGGCTTTGATGTTGTCTTGTAAATGTTGAGCCGTTAATATTCCCTGATTGCCTTGTATTGCATTCACTGCAATCTGACTCAAAAAAGCATAACCTCCAACTTCAAACTGATACACATGAGAATTAATATCGCAAAGCATTTCATCAAGAGGTTGTGTATGTCCTTTAATTGCTATCTGATTACACATTGTGCCTGATGGACAAAACAAGCCTGCTTCCATACCAAACATTCCCGATAGTTTCTCTTCTAATTCAATGACTGTTGGATCCTCTCTAAAAACATCATCACCAAGTTTTGCATTTATCATTGCATCTAACATACCTTTGGATGGAAGTGTAACAGTGTCGCTTATTAAGTTAATTTTATTTTTGAACATTAGATGAATTATGAATTATGAATTATGAATTTCTTTTAATAAGGCACGCAAGTTATAGAAATTAGAGAAATTTAATAAATTTTATCATACGTGTCCAAAATATATTCCAAATAAGTGGCTATCAAGCGAATATAATTTTAACCCTAAACTTTAGTTTGGGGTTAAAAGATGCTTATAAATAAAGGGCTTCAGCCCTGAATTAAATAATTAAATTGGACGGTTGTAAAATTTTATATAATATTATTTTCCTATAAAGATTGAAAAATAACTTCCAATCAACTTGTCAACTTGTCAACTGTCAACTCGTCAACCCATCAACCCGTCAACCCGTCAACCCAAGATCCCATCAACCCGTCAACCCGTCAACCCGTCAATCCGTCAGCACGTCTACTATCAACCATCAACCCAAAAACCCGTCAACCAAAAAATTCCTATCTTCGCATTTCCAAGATAATTTATGTATAAAGTTGTAAAAAACGTAGACGAAGCGATCCAGGGAATTCAAAGTGGTATGACCTTAATGTTTGGTGGTTTTGGTTTGTGTGGAATTCCGGAGAATTGTATAATGGCATTATCTAAAACAGGAATTAACAAACTTACCTGTATTTCTAATAATGCGGGAGTTGATGATTTTGGCTTGGGATTTTTATTGAAGAATCGTCAGATAAAGAAAATGATCTCTTCCTATGTTGGTGAGAATGATGAATTTGAAAGACAGATGCTTTCCGGGGAATTAGAAGTTGATTTAATTCCACAAGGTTCGTTAGCAGAAAGATGCAGGGCAGGAGGTGCAGGGATTCCGGCTTTTTTTACTCCAGCAGGATTTGGAACTGAAGTTGCTGAAGGAAAAGAAGTAAGAATTTTTAATGGGAAGCCTCATATACTTGAATCAGCATTGACTGCTGATTATGCTATTGTCAAAGCTTGGAAAGGTGATCATTATGGTAATTTAGTGTATAAAGGAACTGCGAGAAATTTTAATCCAATGATGGCGATGGCCGGAAAAATTACGATTGCTGAGGTAGAAATTTTGGTGGAGCCCGGAGAATTAGATCCAAACTTTATTCATACTCCCGGAATATTTGTACAAAGAATTTTTCAAGGAGAAAAGTATGAGAAAAGAATTGAACAAAGAACTACACGCAAACGAGAAATATAAATCAGATGTTAGACAAAGTAGGAATTGCAAAACGAATTGCACAAGAATTGAAAGATGGTTGGTATGTAAACCTTGGAATTGGAATTCCAACCCTTGTTGCTAATTATGTTCCGACAGGAATTAAAGTTGAATTTCAATCAGAGAATGGAATTTTAGGCATGGGACCTTTTCCATGGGAAGGAGAAGAAGATGCAGATATGATCAATGCTGGAAAGCAAACAGTAACACTGAAGAAGGGTGCTGCTATTTTTGATTCTGCAACATCATTCGCTATGATTCGAGGACAACATGTGCAATTAACCGTACTTGGTGCTATGGAAGTATCTGAAAGAGGAGATATCGCCAACTGGAAAATTCCTGGAAAAATGGTTAAAGGAATGGGAGGAGCAATGGATTTAGTTGCATCAGCAGAAAACATTATTGTTGCAATGATGCATGTTAATAAAGCGGGAGAATCTAAATTGTTAAAGGAATGCACACTTCCATTAACTGGAACACGATGTGTAAAAAAAATCGTAACTGAATTAGCCGTTCTTGAAATTATCGAAGGGGGATTCAAATTATTAGAACGGGCACCGGGTGTTACAGTTGAACATATTCAAAAAAGTACGGAAGGTAATTTAATTATTGACTGTGAGATACCTGAGATGAAAGTTTGATTACTAATTATTTTTTAAAAAGTTTACTCAATCTATTAGATTTTAAATATCTCTTCGAATTATAGTTTATTAGCAAAATCATTGCTTAAAGAATACTTTTTCAGGGAATACCACTAGATTTTATTTATTAGAGTTTTCCACTATTTTTAAAATATTTACAACTAAATATTGCATTCAAAAATTGAAATTTATTACAACCAATTCAAGTTAAATAAGAATTTTATATCGAAATACTTTAATGAATGTTCAATTCCAAGATTTTTTAACTGAATTTTCAATTTTCATGAAAGCATTTCAATCAAAAGAATTTTAGTATCATAATTTATTTTGTCTTATCTTTACATTTAAGAAATAATTTGTATTCCATTTTAAAATTGTCAAACATAGGTTTGTTTTTTAGTTTAAATTTTTTAATATGGTAAAATCAATTAAAATTAATGAGTTTCAAGGAAGTTCATTAATGCTTCGATCACTCACTGATCGATTTCAATCTGTTTATGTAAAGTATTTCTTAGGATTTATTTTACTTATCTTTTTAAATTTTTCGAATAAGATTCATGCTCAGACATGTAATTGTCATGTTACTTTTCCTTTAGGGAATCAATATTGGAGTCAATCTGGAATAGGTGGCAATGGCTATAGTGTAGATCTGTTAATCTGTGTATATGGTACATTGTATATGGATGTTGACAATGAGAAGTTTCTTAATTGTTATTTTCATATGTACCCTGGCTCATCAATTGTGATTCCTAGTGGTAAACATATTAATTTTACCGGTAATAGATTTGAAAGATGTAATAATGCTATGTGGAATGGGATGAAAGTTGAAGCAGGAGGAGAGGTATTTCTATATCAGAATACTTTTAACGATGCCATTGTGGCGTTAGATCTAGCGCCAAATTCAACAATTACAGTTTTTACACAAAATAATTTCAATAGATGTAAAGAAGGCGTATATGCAGATAAAGCAATAGCAAAAAGAGATTTCTTAGAAAATAAGTTTTACTCTAATGGGATGCTGATTGCGCCGTTTGCTGGGCAATTTCCAGATTTCGGAATGAGGCTAAAAGGAATGGTAGTCAATGAAGTTAGAGGTAGTTATGATAGAATGATGAGAAGAGCGATTAATATAATTGATAATTCGGTTTATGTTGGGAATGGATTATAAATTAATAATGGTCCAGATGTGATTCTAGGTAAGACGGAAGGATTGGGTATTTCGATATTTAGTTCAAATGTAACAATTAAACATTCAAAAATAAGAAGGTATCCTTATGGAATTATTGCAAGTAATAGCGATCTTGTAATTGATGACAATAAGTTAACAAATATTGCTGTAGGTATAAGCCAAGAATTTGCAGTTGGAAAAAATTGTACTATTACTAATAATATATTAGATACAATAATGTCTACTGGAATATTATTAGAACAATCGTCACCTACATTGAAAACATTTATTGATAATAATACAATAAATTTTAGAAATAACTCTGTTTATGGCCAGACTAATGTGTTGACTATTGGAATAAAGGTAAATAATCTTTCTTTGATTAATGAAGTAAATTCTATTATAAGTAATAATCATGTAATTCAAAATAATAATATTCCTTCTGGAGATTTTTATGGATATAAAATTGACGATATAGGCAATGTAACTCTAAGCGGTAACACTGCGAATTACGAAATTGCAAGTAATAAAACTAAAATAGGTATTCATGCGCAAGGCTGTGATCTTCTTACTATTAAGTCAAACACATTTACAGGAGGAGCTAATGCAACGAATTCTGCAATGGGTCTTTATATCTGGAATACAACGAATAGCTTATTGTGTTGTAATACTAACATTGCTCAGGATGTCGGTACAGGTTATTTTCTTGCTAATAATGCAACTCGTTTTAGAGGTACAATTAATACAGGTCCATTTAATGAATACGCATTAGATTTTGTTAATACGATGACTGGTATAAAGCAGATTTATCCAGGCAATGATTGGGCTGGAGTTTCCGCCATAGATGATGCAAGATTTTTTCTAGGTGATCCTAATGAAGCAATTAATAATTACTTTCAGGTTTCAACTTCAGGTCTGCCATTTCACCCGAATGATGGAATTGACGGACCAGGTCAATGGTTTCAAACTATACTAAGTAATGAATTATCTTGTACACAAGATCCAGATTGTAATGGGGTGCCAGGAGTAAATTGTGATGATTATCCTAATGATCAATTATTGCTTGTTGATGGTTATTCAGGACTTCATGGCGAAGGGCTTACTTGGCAGGCTCGAAAACATGTACTTAAAGATTATTGGCGTGATCCGAATTTTGGATGTAGTGATCCTATGTCAATTGCTTTCAAGAATAATTATATGAGTACTAGTCTAGCTATGCTTGCTAAATTATCTAATGATATCGATAATCTCTTTCAAATATCTACAACATCAAGACAAGATTTAGATAATTTTAGTAATGTAATTGATTCAGAAATGCAAGCTATTCAAGCTATCGATTTATTATGGAATGATCCCAATCAAGACCAGAATTATCTTGAACAGCAACGACTCAATCATATGGCGCTCTTGACTCAAGCTTTAAGTTCTTATCATGTTATAATTAATGGAATTAAATCCAATGTGATTAATAATATTCCAGCTATACAATCTTACTTAAGTAGTATTAGCGCTAATAATATATTAGAGTCTAATGATATCTATGTATCGGATATTTATCTCCAATATCTATTGAATATAAATATGGTCTTAAGTATTCCTCAAAAAAGCACATTAGAAGGTATTGCGAATCAATGCCCGATGGATGGAGGAGATGCAGTCGTTAGAGCTAGACATCTTCTATATGTATTTGATCCAGAGAATTATAATATAGGGGTAAACTGTGTTGGAGTTCCAGGCTTGCGGACCAAAGAAAAAGTAATCGATTCACAATTCTCAATTAGTCCGAATCCTAATACAGGTAACTTTAGGGTGCAATTTCCAAAGGAATGGGTTAAAGATGATCTAAATCTAGAAATGTACAGCTCTTCTGGAATTCTATTGAGTAATTGGAAGACAAGATCAGAATCATTAGATTTAGACTGGAACCTAAATCCAGGTATATATTATCTGAAGGCATTAGTTCCTAACGGAGTAGTTGTGGTCAAAAAACTTGTAATCAATAAATGAAATTAAAATTAGGTATAATACTTCCGATCATGTTGATATGGTCGGAAGTATTTTCTCAAAAAGAAGATTATCATTGGGTGCTTGGATATAGCGATTTTGCAACTAGTGATACTAACTTTGGAAGAGCTGAGATAGTATTTAATAAGTCTGGTAAGGAAGTTAAGAAGTTTTTTAATATTCATCATAAGTTAGATTTTACAAATGCATCAATCTGTGATACTAGCGGAAAGCTTTTGTTATATACCAATGGCTTGGAAATTTATAATAATGAACATTATGTTATTGCTAACGGTGATAGTCTTAATCCTGGCGAGTTTGCTATTAGTAATGAATGTTGTGGATATACGCTAGAATCTGGTGCTTTAATATTAAAATATCCCGGTAGTTCGAATAAGTATTTCATTATTCATCTTACTATTGATAGGATCCCTTTTGTTTGGTACTCCTTAAATATGTTGACCACTTTAGTAGAATTAAATTCTAATACTTGCAATTTAAATGTGATTTATAAGAATAAATCCATTTATTCAGATACTTTGTTGCGTGGAAGTCTTTCGGCTTGTAGGCATGCAAATGGTAGAGACTGGTGGATTCCTTGTTTTTTTTATTCTGGAAAAAAATGTCTTATGTTTTTGCTTGATCCAACAGGATTAAATCTACATCATATACAAGATATTCCTTTTGAATTTTCAAGAAGTGGTGGTGGTCAAGCCCAGTTCAGTCCAGATGGCAGTGAATATGCATTTATTCATCGTAATAGCGAGAGTTACATGGAATTTTTTTTAGCAGATTTTGATCGATGCGAAGGAAAATTTTCTGAGATGAACTATGAGACTCTAGATGGTTTTCTTCAATGCGGAGTGGCATTTTCTCCCAACAGTGAATTGCTTTATCTTGCATTAGAAAAAGAATTGTATCAACTTGTATTATATGAGCCTAATCCATTTAAGAATAGATTGAAGATTGACAGTATAGATGGTTTTCAGTCTTTTCCAGGATTTCCATCTTATTTTTTTTTGATGCAATTAGCGCCTGATGGAAAGATTTATATTTGTAATGGAAGAGGCCCATCTTATTTAAGTACAATAGAATTTCCAGATCGTAGAGGCAAGTCATGTAAGGTAATGCAGCATAATATCTCAATAGTTGCTAATAGTAGCATGCCTAATTTTCCTTACTTTAGATTGGGTGCAGCCAAGGGTACAGTGTGCGATAGTTTAATTACTTCAGTTGTTGACCTTGGTCAATATTCTGATAATGAGAAAATAAAGATTAGTCCTAATCCCAACACAGGTAATTTTAGAATTCAACTTCCAAAGGAATGGGTTATAGATCTTCTTAATCTGGAATTATACAACTCATCAGGAATTCTATTAGGTAATTGGAAGACAAGATCAGAATCATTGGATTTGGACTTGAATTTTATTCCAGGAATTTATTACTTAAAGATATTAGTTCCTAGAGGAGAAGTTGTGCTTAAAAAATTTATAATTAATAAATGAAACTAAGATTAATTCTAATACTTCCGATCATAATCCTATGGTCGGAAGTATTTTCTCAAAAAGAAGATTATCATTGGGTGCTTGGTTACTCATTATTTAGACCAGTATCTGATACCAATTATGGGAGAGCTGAATTGTTATTTGATAATAATAAAATGCTTAACGTAAAGAAGACATATCAATGCATCAATAAATTAAATTTTACAAATGCATCCATTTGCGATACTACTGGTAAGCTTTTATTTTATACGAATGGCTTAGAAATATTTAATAATGAACATAATGTTATTTCTAACGGAGATAGTCTTAATCCTGGCGAGTTTGCTATTAGTAATGAATGTTGTGGATATACGCTAGAATCTGGTGCTTTAATATTAAAATATCCAGGTAGCTCGAATAAGTATTTAATTATTCATCATACTATTGATAGGATCCCTTTTGTTTGGTACTCCTTAAATATGTTGACCACTTTAGTAGAATTAAATTCTAATACTGGCAATTTAAATGTAGTTTATAAGAATAAATCTATTTATTCAGATACTTTGTTGCGTGGAAGTCTTTCGGCTTGTAGACATGCAAATGGAAGAGACTGGTGGATTCCTTGCTTTTTTTATTCAGGAAATAAATGTTTTATGTTTTTACTGGATCCAACTGGATTAAATCTACATCATGTACAAGATATTCCTTTTGAATTTTCAAGAAGTGGAGGTGGTCAAGCCCAATACAGTCCAGATGGAAGTAAATATGCTTTTATTCATCGTAATAGTGAGAGTTATATGGAATTTTTTTTAGCAGATTTTGATCGATGTGAAGGAAAATTTTCTGAGATGAACTATGAGACTCTAGATGGTTTTCTTCAATGCGGAGTGGCATTTTCGCCTAATAGTGAATTGCTTTATCTTGCATTAGAAAAAGAATTGTATCAACTTGTATTATATGAGTCCAATCCATATAAGAACAAGATAAAGATTGACAGTATCGATGGTTTTGAATCTTTTCCTGGATTTCCTTCCTATTTTTTCCTTATGCAATTAGCACCTGATGGTAAGATTTATATTTGTAATGGAAGAAGCCCAACTTATCTTAGTATTATAGAATTTCCGGATCGGAGAGGAAAGTCATGTAGTGTAATGCAGCACAGTATCTCCATTGTTGCCAATAGCAGTATGCCTAATTTTCCATACTTTAGACTCGGAGCTGCTAAGGGAACCGTGTGCGATAGTATAATTACGTCGGTTAGTAATTATGATGATGATAATTTGAATGAAGAAATAGAAATCATTCCTAATCCCAACACAGGTAACTTTATAGTTCAACTTCCAAAGGAATGGGTTAAAGATGTTCTAAATCTAGAAATGTACAGCTCTTCAGGAATTTTATTGGGTAATTGGAAGGCTAGATCTGAATCATTGGATTTAGACTTGGATCTTAATCCAGGATTATATTACTTGAAGGCATTAGTTCCTAATGGAGAAGTGACCGTCAAAAAACTTATAATCAATAAATGAAACTGAATTTGAATTTATTTTAATTGATATTATAGCCAAGATATAATTGATCCATTTATAAAATATTACTCACTCAAAGAAAGAACAACTTGAAGCGACGATAAGAGCATCAAGAACACCCAAAAAAAATTATCTAATTATCTAATTAACTCATTATTTAATTACCTAACTTAGCGTCGTTATTAAAAACCGGCCTATGTCTGATAATCCATGCCTCAAGGGAGGTCTTGAAACTTACGTGCCACGTCCTGATAAACCCTGGAATGAAAAGCGAATTCATCATCTGTATAATCGCTTAAGTAATGGTGCTCCACCTTACTTGATTGCCTTGGCTAAAGGTAATTCTCCTTCAGTTCTTGTTAATTATCTCATCGATTCAGCCAAAAAACATCCTTTGCCAGGAGAAGTGGTAAATACAGCTAGTGGAACGATTAATTATTCTTATCCTTGGAAGAATGATAAGGATTATAATGATCCAGATATTTATAATAAGTTTCTGCAATTAATCCGCATGTGGTTCAATGGAATGCTTACGGAAGGGGTTCGACATAAGTTAGCACTTTTCTGGTCTAATCACTTTGTTACAGGATCAAGTAATTATGGTGCATATCCAAGTTGGGCATTTCAATATTATTACGTTATGCACAAACATGCTTTGGGAAATTTCAGAAATTTTGTTTACGAAATGGGTCGTAATCCAGCAATGCTTCATTATCTTGACGGAAGACTAAACAGAAAAGGAGCCCCCAATGAGAATTATGCACGGGAATTGTTGGAATTATTTACTATGGGTCATGGTAATTATACAGAGCAAGATGTAGAAGAAATTGCAAAAGCTTTAACAGGTTGGACCTTATATATCTATGATTCGACTGCCGGAAGATCATTTATTCATCCGGTAGAATATTATGAGCCTGATAGCACTATACCGGGTAAGGCCAATGATTATAAGAAAATTCCATTTAATCCGGATCTTCATCAATACGGCGGTAAAAAAATATTTGGCAAAACGTACACAACCAATCGCGTTAACCCGGATTACGGAAAAGCAGATTATGACAATGTGCACAATGCAATTTTTACAGATAGAGCCAACGAAACAGCAAAATTCATCTGTAAAAAATTGTATAAGTTTTATATGTACAATGATGCTCCGGACAATATTGTAGATGGACTCGCAGAGGTATTTAAAGAAAATTGGGATATATTAGCTACTCTTAAAGTGCTTTTTAGTTCTGAACATTTCTTTGAAGAAGAAAGTATGGGTGCTTTGATAAAAAGTAATATTGACACACTCGTTCATATTTTCCGTTCACTGGATTTAAAGATGAATGAAGACTTTTTCCCTTATAATGAAAAAGGTGTAACAGTCCCTGCGAATAATCTTAACCGCGATGCTTTGGTTGGATTGTATTATCAAGCATCCAATCTCGGACAAACATTAATGGATCCCGTAAATGTTGCAGGATGGCCCGGGCACAGATCATGGTTGAGTGAATTTGTCATGGTAAATCGTTGGAGATATATCAGAGATCAATTTGATTATTATCTGCCATATCCGGTTACAAAAGAAAAATATAGAACATTTCTTAAGGAAATAAGTAATAATTCTTCAGATCCGGATTTTATAGTAAGGAAGCTCATTGAATATGTAATAACTCTTCCAATGCCGGAAGATTTAATTCAGACAACAATTGGAGTGTTTAAAGCCAGAGTCCCTGCTAATTATTTTGTTGATGGCACATGGAATCTTGATTATAATTTGGTTCCACAGCAATTTATTGATGTCATGAAACATATTAGTACTTTACCGGAATTTCAATTATTGTAATATTAAAATTGAATAGAATGAAAAATCAAAATAATATTGATAAAAATATTACTTGTTCTCACGACGAAGAACACCAGATTTGGAACAGAAGGCAATTTTTAATGACAAGCGGAATTGCAAGTTTCGGTTCTGTAATGTTAGGAGGCCTGCCTGTAAGTAATGTTTACGGCAATTCACTCTCAAATATGTTACCTGCAGAAGGTGATAGTATTCTCGTTTTAATAAAAATGTTTGGGGGAAATGATGGGTTAAATATGATTGTTCCAACAGGATCTGCTGCAGGTGTTGATGAGTATTTAAAATTGCGACCAACAATTGGATTGCGAAAAGGAACTGATTTTAATGATAATCATATTCTGTCAGGCTATGGAAATTCTGATTACGCACTTCCTCAAACAATGGAGAGTATTATGCCATTGTGGAAAGAAGGTAAGATGAATGTAATTCATAATGTTGGTTATCCCAATCAGGATTATTCACACTTCAATTCAATTAACTTTTGGTCAACTGCCGCTGATAATGATGTAGATAAAAGAGTTCAGTCGGGAATTATGGGTAGGTTTTTAGATCAGGATTTTCCAAGTTTCTCGGAAACCCCACCTACAGTGCCTCCTGCATTAAGAATCGGTTATAGCACAGATAAGATATTTACAGGTCCTGGTAATCAACAGATGGAACTTGTATTTAATGACCCAGCAGAATTCTTTAGATTAGCAAATTTTGGAAAGCTTTATGAAACGGATGGTTTTGGTGATTGTCCGCAAGGACAAGAAAGATCTTTCCTTCGTGGTTTGACAAATAATACATTAAGATACTCTACTTCTGTAACAAGTGCTTATGGTAAATCAGCCAATAAAGTAGCTTATCCAACCGGAACTTTTAGTAGACTAGCGGAACAATTAGCGATTGTTTCCAGACTTATAAAAGGAAGATTAGGTACTCGTATATTTTTAGTCAATATTGATGGTTTTGATACACATTCCAATCAGAAAGATTTTCATTTAAGATTATTGGGTGATATCGCCAAGTCAGTGAAAGCATTTTATGATGATTTGAAAGTTGATTCTGCACAGTCTAATGTTTCAGTAATGACATACTCGGAATTTGGAAGAACAATTAAAGAAAATGGATCTGTAGGTACAGATCATGGAAATCTTTCTCCATTAATGATGTTTGGAGATGGAGTCAATCCGGGATTCCATGGAAAACCAATTAATCTTTATGATAAGACCTTACTATCTAGTACGATCGTATATTATGAAACGCAGACAAGTACAGATTATAGGTCAGTATTTCAGTCTGTTTTAAAAGACTGGTTATGCTTGAATGGAGAACTTACAGAGTACACTATGGGAAAAAATTATTCTCCTCTTAATCTCTTTAAAAATTCTTGCACGGGTTCTTTTAATTCCAATAATAATGCAGTTCTGGTTGGGCATAATCCGAATTCTGATAATCCAAAGATCGTAGACATTAAGTTTTCTAACTTTCAATCAGGAGAGGTCGAAATTAAAATCAAATCTGTGAATGGTAAAACTTTAGTGAACCTCTACGATAAATATGTGATCAAAGGTTCTTATACCGTTCCATTAGATCCTGTCAAGTGGAGGCTTAATCCGGGTGAATATATTTATGAACTGAATTCTGCAGGAAAAAAATATTTGAGAAGATTTATTATTCAATAATATCAAATTCTACTATCATGAAATTTATTTATATATTTTTTGCAATAATATTTTTTGGAAATGTTTATGCACAGATCGTTTCTGAATATGAATCATTTAATAATTGCTCCGAACCAAACAACTGGAAAATTAAAACAGTAAACGGAGCTTATGGATTCAACCTATCTGCGAATGATCAATCGTATGGATACAGTAATGGATGTATGTTTTCTTATAAACAAACAGATGTAAGAAACACATCCAGGCGAACTTTTCATTTGCTGACAAAAGAATTTACGCTACAGCCGAATGTAAATTATTACCTCGTATTTTCTTATAAATTTATCAAACCTGCAACAGCTACTTTTAGTGTTTCTTATACAGGGTCCAAAGGAAAAGCAATAATCAATATTCCGGTAAGCAATGAATATGTACCTTACAATGTTCCGATTTCTTCATTGGTTTCTTTGCCAAAAATTCAGTTTACTTTTGAATATGATGCTCCGGGTAATGACTTGGGAAATCAAGTTTATTTTGATGATATATTGTTGATCGCTGATAATGCAGATTGTTCCAGAGCACAGGAGATTAAAACGGATTTACCGGCACTTTATGGTCATTCGATGCCCTATTCATTCCTGTTAAGTGGTGGTCAAAGTTGCGCAGGAGATTATGTTTCTGCGATATGGTATAAGTATGTTTCTGATTATAGCGGACTTATTGAAATTGTATCTAATTCTGAATATAATAATAATATTAACATTTTTGAAGGTTCATGTTCTTCATTAAGTGCAATTCAATGTTCTAACAAAGACGAATTTGGTTTTACAGGTGAAAGTCTCGAAATAAACGTTAGTAGCGGAAAAACATATTTCATCAAATTATCAAAAAAGATAAATGATTTCGGAAAAGACAATGGATTGCATTCTATTGCAATTCGAAAGATGACCAATACAAAACCAAAACCTGTAAATGATATTTGTAATCAGGTAATGAATTTAACCGTTAATCAAGCTTGCATTAAGAATAATAATTATAATGCAGAAATAGGAACAAGATTTCCAGCTAGTAACCTAAAGTCAAGAGCAGATGTATGGTTTAAGTTTGTTGCAGGAAGTAATAAGCCGCATCAATTTGTCACGCATGCTGATTTTGCAGAAGTTATAGCATTATACAAGGGGAGTTGTACAAATCTTCAGGAGGTTCAGGTGGAAGATTTTGGGAATAAAATGAATTTTACGCCTGTCGTTGGAACCGAATATTTTATTCAGGTAAGCGGTTATTTTTCAACAATAGAAGGAAATCTTTGCGCAGAACTAATTGAATTAAATTCTACGAAACCTACGAATGATGAATGCATCAATTCCGTTTTAATATCACTTAACACAAGCTGTAGTGCAATTCAATTTAATGACAACAATAAATCTACGAAGAAGCCTAGCTGTGTAGTGTATCATGCTCCGGATGTTTGGTATAAATTTATTGCAACTGCAGAAAAAGAAGTAGTAATTAATATAGACGCAGGGTTTATGTATAGTTATGGAGTGTATGAAGGTGTTTGTAATAATTTAATTGAGTTAACCTGCAGTAATACCATTGATCCTTGTGATGGAGGCATTAAAATCAAAGGATTAATTGAAGGAAAAAGCTATTTTTTACAAATTCTTGCATCTTCTGTACCTTTAAAACCAGGAGAGGGTAGCCTGTGTGTTAGGATTGATGAGCCTTCTAAAATTTCTGCTTTTGAAAAATTGCGTTTAAGTTTAGTGACTGAATGTTTGCACGGAGTTCTGACAACAGTAAAAAGTTATCAGGTTACAGGTGGCGAACCAACATATAATTATTATGGACCGACCAGTAAAGAATTTTTCAAGCCCGGTGAAGATATATCTGCATTTGTTGAAGACTCGAAAGGATGCAGATCATTTAGTAAAACGGAAGCGCTTTGCAATGGAGGATCCAAATGCAAGAATTCAAACCTTAGCTTAAATCTATCTTTAGATTGTATTAAAGATCAGATCGGTAGACAAACAGGAGAAGTGGAATTAAATTATTCAGGATTAGGTGGAAGTGGAGCATATTATTATTATGGTGAAGATAATGGCATTAAACTTAAAGATGGAGAGGAGTATCAGGTTATTTTAATTGATTCAGATTCTTGTTTTGTAATTAAAGAAGGAAGAATTAATTGTCCTGTTTTTACCTGTGCACAGTCGCAATTAAAGATTGCTTCTACTTATGATTGTATTGATACCTTGCTTAAGGCAAGATTGAATATTTCAGTTTCAGGTGCATTGGGAAATGTAAGTTTATCAGGGAATGTTGATGGGGAATTGTTGGATCAAAACGCATCATTTAATTCAAGTGTGGTTGATGAAGCGGGTTGTATGGCACAATCTACCGGATTTATAAATTGTAAATTTGATTCTTGTGCTTACGCAAGACCTGATCTTCAGGTTGGATATAAATGCTTAACAGATTCATTAGGAGTTAAAACGGGCAAGGCAGAAATTCTTGTTATCGGATCAAGTAAAGCCGGTGGAGAGCAATTCACAGGTAACCAGCCGGGAGATATTCTTAATCATGGAGAAAAGTATAAAGTTAAAATGAAGGATGCTTTTGGTTGTTCATTAATAAGAGAAGGTGAAATTAATTGTGTGATTACTCAGATTTCGAATACAAATATTTTTAACAACCTGCTATTGTTTCCAAATCCAACGTTGAATAATACACAACTGTTTTTTAGTATTTCGGAAAGTTCTTCTTTTAATTTGAATTTAATATCAACTGAAGGAAAAGTAATTTCTAATCAAAATTACAATTTTGGTCAAGGCGACAATTCATTAACGATCGAAACGGATAAGTTAGGGTCAGGAATTTATTATATTCAATTGTCAGCTAAAAAAGGTACCGAAATATTGAAGCTGGTAAAGATGTAAAAGCCTGAGAAGAAATACAATCTTCTGCAATAAAATTAACGAATTGCCAATTAGTGAATAGGCTTTTTGTATTTAATGTTTACTATTAAACATTAAATAAGAAGTGCATTACATCGCCGTCCTGCACAATGTATTCTTTTCCTTCTGTCGACATCTTTCCGACTGCTTTACAAGCTGCTTCAGTTTTGTAGTGGATAAAATCAGGGTAATGAATTACTTCTGCACGTATGAAGCCTTTTTCAAAATCGGTGTGAATTACACCAGCTGCTTGAGGTGCTTTGCTTCCTTTGACAACTGTCCATGCTCTAACTTCTTTTTCTCCTGCAGTGAAATAAGTAATAAGATTTAATAATTTATATGCGGATCTTGAAATCTTGTAAGTTCCTGGTTCAGTTAATCCCATGTCTTTGAAGAATGCTTCTCTCTCATCTGCAGGAAGTTCCGTTATTTCAGCTTCAATACCCGCAGAAATAAGAACCATTTCTGCATTTTCTTTTTGAATAACGGTTTTTAATTGTTCGGTATATTTATTTCCTGTATGAATACTTGCTTCGTCAACATTACAAACATACATTACCGGTTTGCCGGTTAGAATCTGAAACTGTTTTATAAATGTTGCAGATTCATCATCTGTAATCATGGTTCTTGCTGTTTTGCCTTCTTCCAGAATGATCTTTAATTTTTCGGCAAACTCAAGTTCTTTTAATATTTCTTTATCTCCGGACTTAATTTGTTTTCGTAAACGATCAATTCGTTTCTCCATCGTTTCTATGTCCTTGAGAATTAATTCAACATCAACAACTTCTTTATCACGAACCGGATCTACACTTCCGTCAACATGTACAATATTATCGTTGTCAAATGCTCTTAATACGTGAATGATTGCATCCACCTCTCTGATATTGGCGAGAAACTGATTTCCGAGTCCTTCTCCTTTAGAAGCACCTTTTATGAGACCTGCAATATCCAATATATCTACAGTTGTTGGAACCACTCGTTGTGGATTCACAATTTCTGCAAGTTTGTCCAGCCTTTCATCTGGAACAGTAATAACACCCAGATTAGGATCTTTCGTGGCAAAAGGATAATTGGCAGCCAATGCACCGGCTGAAGTTAAAGCATTAAACAAAGTTGACTTTCCGACATTTGGCAACCCGACAATTCCACACTGCAAACCCATTCTTCTTTTATTTAGGCCGCAAAGGTATAAAATACTGAAAATTCCCTTAGGTTCGCCTTATGATTAACGCAACGTTTTGAATTTTTTAGCCCATTTTGTACTTTCTTATCCTGATCCTGAATTGATGGCGGGAAATTTTATCGCGGACTTCTTGAATAAAAAAGAGCAAGATTCCTTGGATATCTGCTTATACAAGGGAGTTGAAATGCATCAATGGATAGATCAATATACCGATTCTCATCCCAATATTAGTTCATTCAATAGATTTTTTAATCCTGTAATTGGCCATTATGCTCCGGTAGCTTCTGATATTTCAATGGATTATTTCTTGTATAAAAACTGGAATAAATATATTGATGTAAGCTATTTAGAATTCTCAAAACTAGCCTATGATGCATTGCGTATCCACGATTACTTGTTTCCAGAAAAGCCGAGAAATACTGCACATCGCATGATTGAAGGAGATTGGCTTAGACAATATACTTCTCTTGAAGGGATGAAGTACGTTATGTACAGAATGAACCAAAGAGCAAAATATAAAGTTGACTTCACATTAACGATTCCAATTATTGAAGTGGAAGAAGAAAAAATGAATTCGCTTTTTATCGAATTTTTTGAACAAGCTCAGATTGCTGCAAAAGAGTGGAAGCTTGTCAATTAAGAATTAAAAATTACGAATATCAATAACTCATACATAATTCATAACTCATAATTCACTTCTATCCTTCGAAGTGAAGTGAAATCGTAAATGTCTTCGAGAATAATTTATCGATGACGGTTGATTCGATAAGTCTGGAATCAAATATAAGGAGATTTCCGAGTCCATGAGAAAACTTAATCTCTGGTGTAAAAATAAAGAAGGGCATAAAAAATTGTAATCCTGCACCAATTTCAAACTGAAAGTCATGTGGTGAAACTCTTACAAGGTCAAACTTTCTTTTATCTACTCTTGCATTCGATGAGAAATCATAGCTGTATTTAATACCTGATATAAGAAAAACTCTTTTGTCTTTATAAGGCTCGGAAGTATACCTCAATAGAATTGGAATTTCTCCAAATACAGATTCTATACGCTGATCTTTAGGAATTTTAGATCCAGGTGCTGTGTATCGTAAAGTTCTATTGCTAATCGCAATAGAAGGCAAAATTCTAAAATCAAAATAATCGCCCATTCTGAAATTGGTTATCATAGATAAAGTAAGTCCTGATAAGGCGATTGGTTCGTTTAGTCGGAAAGAACCTTCAGGTAATAATCTTTTTGAATGCTCAATTTTGAAAGAACTATAATTGTAACCTATAGTCAACCCATAATAGTGATTCTTTTTGTTTAGTCCATCAAAATTGATGTTGTGTTTTCCATGTTGAGAACGAATCGAATTCATACATGCGATAAGCAAAAATGCCGGTAGAATTATTTTTGCCCTTCGTATAAACAACATATTCCTAAACTTAATGATTGAAATTTGCAATTCGTAAATCCCGTTTGTGTTAATTTGGCAATAAAACGCTCATAATCGGGGAACTGTTGCACAGACTCATACAAATATTTATATGCTTTCTGGTCCTTAGAGCCTAATCTTCCTATTAGCGGAAGGATATATTTAAAGTAAAAGTGAAAGATTTGCTTGAATGGAAAGCTTTTGGGTTTTGAGAATTCCAGTATAATAATCTTGCCTCCTGGTTTTAATACTCTATACATGTTACTAAGTCCGGCATCCAGATTTTCAAAATTACGAATTCCAAAAGAGGCCATTGCAACATCAAATTTTTCATTCGAAAAATCCAATTCTTCGCAATCACCATATTGTAATTGAATTTGGTTTTGAAGTTTGAGTTTTTCGATTCGCTCAACTCCAACTTTTAACATTCCTTCTGATAAATCTATGCCTGTAATCATAGCATTTGGAAATGTTTTGGCAGCAAGTATTGCCATGTCACCGGTTCCAGTAGCTACATCGAGAATTTGGATTGGATCTGTTGATTTGTCAATCTTTGAAATTGCTTTTTTTCTCCACCTTTGATCAATTCCTAAGGAAAGCACTGAATTCAATATATCATAAGCCGGTGCAATGGTATCAAACATGTTTTTAACCTGTTTCTTCTTACTATCCGTCAGATGGCTATAAGGTTTTATCTCTTGCAAAAAGCTAAAATTTTCACAAAGATAGAAGCTTTAATTCTATAATTTTTAACAGATATATATAATATAAATATATATGTGTAAGTATCAGAAAATCAATTAATAAAATGCGAATTTAGCCTGTTAAACTTTAGTGAATATGAGGTAATTTTTGTATTTTTGCACACTTCTTTGAAAAACGTTATGGCAGAATTAGATAAAATAATACCAGTCAATATTGAGCAACAATTGCAGACCGCTTACATAGATTATTCGATGTCAGTTATTGTCGCAAGGGCGCTTCCGGATGTAAGAGATGGATTAAAGCCCGTTCATCGCAGAGTATTATTTGGAATGCATGAATTAGGAATGCGTTTCAACAAGCCTTATAAAAAATCTGCAAGAATTGTTGGTGAGGTATTAGGTAAGTATCACCCTCATGGTGATGGATCTGTGTATGATGCAATGGTGAGAATGGCTCAACCTTGGTCAATGAGATATCCTTTGGTAGATGGTCAGGGTAACTTTGGATCAATGGATGGAGATTCTCCAGCAGCAATGCGATACACGGAAGTTCGATTATCAAAAATCGCCGACGAGCTTTTAGGAGACATTGATAAGGAAACAGTAGATTTTAGATTAAACTTTGATGATTCCCTGGAAGAACCTACAGTTCTGCCAGCCCGACTTCCCAATCTATTAATGAATGGTTCGTCAGGTATTGCGGTTGGAATGGCAACTAATATGCTTCCGCATAATCTACGCGAATTGGTAGATGGAATAGTTGCAACAATAAAAAACCCTGAAATTAATCTTGATGATTTAATGAAATTTATTCCAGGTCCTGACTTTCCGACGGGAGGAATAATTTACGGAACCCAGGGAATTAGAGATGCATTCGAAACAGGCCGTGGAAAAATTGTAGTTCGTGGTAAAGCAGATATAGAAGTTCTTGACAATCGTGAAGCAATAATTATCACAGAAATTCCATATCAGGTTAACAAAGCTTTACTTCAGGAAAAGATCGCTGATCTTGTAAATGAAGAAAAGCTTGTTGGAATTCATGATGTTCGTGACGAATCTGATAGAACTGGAATCAGAATTGTTATTGAATTAAAAAAAGATGCTATTGCCAATGTTGTATTAAGCAATCTTTACAAGTATACAATGCTCCAAAGTAGTTTTGGAGTTAACAACATTGCTTTGGTGAAGGGACGTCCACTTGTTCTTTCATTGCGACAACTGATTGATGAATTTGTTAAATTTAGAATTGAAGTTCTCATACGCAAGACTCAATTTGAATTAAAGCAAGCAAGAGAAAAAGCACACATCCTTGAAGGATTAATAATTGCCATTGATCACCTTGATGAAGTCATTGCATTGATCCGAGGCTCAGCCGATACTGAAACGGCAAAGAATGGATTAATGTCTACTTTTAAATTAAGTGAAATTCAGTCCAAAGCAATCCTTGAAATGAGATTGCAAAAATTAACAGGACTTGAAAGAGATAAATTAAGAGAAGAGTATAAGGAAATTATGGATTTAATCGCAAGATTAGAACAAATTCTTTCCAGTGATACCGACCAAAAAGACATTATTGTAAAAGAATTATTAGAAGATAAAGACTCATATGGTGACGATCGACGTACAGAAATTACGATAGCAGACGGAGAGATCAATATGGAAGATATGATCGCTAATGATGAAGTCGTAGTAACGATCTCGCATCAAGGTTATATCAAGCGAACAAAAACTTCTGAATACAGAATTCAAGGAAGGGGAGGAAGAGGATCTACTGGCTCTAAAACTAGAGACGAAGATTTTATTGAACATATGTTCATTGCTTCAAATCATAATTATCTTCTCCTCTTTACTGAATTTGGAAAATGTTTTTGGTTAAGAGTATATGAGATTCCGGAAGCAACAAAAACTTCTTTGGGCCGGGCGATACAAAATTTAATTACTCTGGTTCCTGGAGATAAAGTCCGCGCGTATATTAATATTGAAAATCTTAACGATGTAGATTTTCTTTCAAAGCATTATATTGTTCTTTGCACAAAGAAAGGAACGATTAAGAAAAGTTCGCTTGAAGATTTTAGTCGCCCTCGTGCGAATGGAATTATTGCTATTAGTATCAATGAAGGTGATACCTTGGTTGATGCCAAACTTACAAATGGAACATCCGAAATCCTCATTGCAAATCGTAATGGTCGCGCAATTCGTTTCCCTGAATCTGCAGTAAGACCAATGGGGAGATCAGCTGCAGGAGTAAGAGGAATTACTTTAGACTCTGAAGGAAATGATTATGTCGTCGGAATAATTTGCGTAGATAAAGAAGATAAAGAGGCTTCAATACTGGTAGTTTCTGAAAAAGGGAATGGTAAAAGATCCGGACTAGAAGATTACCGAATCACCAATCGATCCGGTAAAGGTGTCAGAACTTTATTGGTTACACAAAAAACAGGTCAGCTAGTAGCAATTAAATTGGTTCACGATGCTGATGATCTTATGATCACTACAAGCAATGGAGTTACAATAAGAATGCATGTAGAAGATCTGCGTGTAATGGGTCGTGCAACTCAGGGAGTAAAGCTCATTCGATTAGATGAAGGGGACGCAATTGGGGATGTAGCCGTTGTTCAAAGAGATGAAGAAGAAGCTACTATAGTTCCTGACATAACTCCTGAGGCTGCAGATGACTCGGAAGAATAAATTTTATAAGTTTCTTAACGTTCGTAAATTAATCTTTAGAAATTATTTTAATCTAAATACAGTTAACAATAAAAAAATTTGAATAAATGAAAAATCTATTGTTCTTAGTTGTGTTTGCACTTTTGGGAATTTCTTCTGCCTTTTCACAGGATGCAGAGAAAGATGTAAAGAAAGCAGACAAATTAGTCGGCCTTTACTTGTTAGATACAAAAACGGGAAAGGACAAATTATTAGAAGCTAAATCTTTGATTGATGCTGCTTCAAAGGATGCCACTGTAGCTGAAATGTATAAAACGTATCTGGTAAAAGGAAAAGTTTATAATGAATTAGCTGCAATGGATAATGCAAACTTAATTATAAATCCTAAGCATAAATTAACGTATGATGATGCTGGAATTGTTTCTTTTGAATCACTTGAAAAAGCATTGCAAAAAGCAGTAAAGGCATATGAAAAGAAAGACGCATTGTCAATTATGCAAGAACTTAGCCAGTACTTAAATAACTTTGGTAGTGTTCTTTATAGCACATCGGGGTCGAACAGTGCGGGTTATCTAAATGCCGCAAAGAATTTTGAAGGTGTATTAAAAATAAATCAACTTCTAAAAGATGGAGGACAGAAACAGATTCTTGAAACCAGTGATGATATGAACCGTCAAAAATATATTGTTGCAGTATGCGCCAAAGCTGGGAAATCTGAAGAAATGTCAATTAAATATTTTGAAGAATTAGAAGCTTCAAATTACAACGACTCTACAAATGCAGGTGCTGTAGTTTATGAATCGCTTTACAACTATTATTCTGGAAAGGATGAAGCTAAAGCTGATAATTATCTTGCAAAAGGAAGAGCAAAGTTTCCATCAGAATCTAATTTACTTTTTGCTGAAATAAATTCTTTTATTAAGAAAGGTAAGTTAAGTGATCTCATTGATAAATTATTATTGGCGATGAAAAAAGAGCCTAATAATCCTTCCATCGTTTCTACAATCGCAAATGTCTACGACAACTTAAGTCAAAAAGAATATGAGTTGGGCAATGTTGCCAAAGGAGATGAATTGCAAAAAGAAAGCTTTAATTATTATGACAAGGTTCTTGAAATGGATCCAAATAATGCAGCAGCCTTATACAGCAAAGGAGCCATGTATTACAACAGAGCAGCCCTGGTTTCTAAGGAGGTAAATCAATTTGCGAATGATTATAGCGCCGCTGGAACTAAAAAGTATGAAGCGAAGAAAGCAGAAATGACTGCCTTGTTTGATAAAGCACTTCCTTTTCTGGAAAAAGCGGATGAAATAGAACCTAATGATATCAATACTTTAGTTGCATTAAAAGAGATTTATGCAAAGAAAGGTATGTTCGATAAGTCAAATGCTGCTAAAGTAAGATTAGAAAAATTAAAGAGCAAGTAGTTCTTAAATAATTACAGATAAAATAATAAAGGCTTACAGAAATGTAAGCCTTTTCTTTTTTCTTTTAGTTACAATATCAGACTAATCGGTTGCTCAAGCAATCCTTTTAATGTCTGTAAGTACTTAGCACCTGTTGCGCCATCAACGGATCTGTGATCACAGGACAAAGTTACTTTCATTCTGTTTGAAACTACAATCTGATCATTTTTTACAGCGGGCTTCTTAATAATAGATCCTACTGCAAGAATGCAAGAATCCGGTGGATTAATTATTGCAGTAAATTCTTCAATATCAAACATTCCTAAATTAGAAATCGTAAATGTATTTCCCTGCATTTCATCAAGTCCTAATTTTCTACTTTTAGCTCGTGTTGCTTTGTCTGCTACTTCGCTGTTAATCTGACTTAATGATTTTTGATCAGCGTTTCTGATTACAGGTACTACTAATCCATCTTCGATTGCTACGGCAACTCCAATATTTACATCGCCATGAACGACAATTTTTGTTCCATACCAGGAAACATTAACTCCCGGATTAGATTTTAATGCAACAGCACAAGCTTTAATAATAATATCGTTGTATGAAATTTTAGAAGCTGATATTTTATTGATTTGATTCCTTGCGTCCACGCAAGCATCCATATCAATTTCTGTTGTCAGATAAAAATGTGGTGCAGAAAACTTGCTTTCCGATAATCGATTCGCAATCGTTTGTCTCATCTGAGACGTTGCAATTTCTGTGTCTCCTGCACTTATTGTAGTTGGTGCTGTAATTGAAGCAGCAATTTTTCCGAAAGGAGCACTTGTAATCTGATCAACGTCTCTTTTTACAATTCTTCCATGTTCGCCGGATCCAGCAATGGATTTTAGATCGATTCCTTTTTCTTTGGCTACGGACTTGGCCAAAGGCGAGGCTTTTACACGATCAGAAGAAGATGGCTGTGCAGCTGTGGCAATCGGGGAAGCGGTTTTAGTGCTAGTTGAAGGAGTTGCAGCTTGTTCTGCTTTAGCGGTATTCTCAGGTTTTTGATCAAGAAGTGCTTTATAATCTTCGCCTTCTTTCCCAATGATAGCGATAATTCCATCAACATCCACCTGGCCCTCTTTGACCGCTATATAAAGGAGGGTTCCATCCTGAAAAGCCTCAAGATCCATGGTTGCCTTGTCGGTCTCGACCTCAGCAAGCACATCACCCGGCTTAACCTTATCACCAACCTTCTTGTGCCAAGTTCTGATAACTCCCACTTTCATGGTGTCGCTCAGCCGGGGCATTCGGATTATATCTGCCATAAATAATACCTATGAAAATGCAAAAGTATCAATTTAAGCTCGTAATGATTGTTTAAATTGGAATAAATTATTGTGAAAAATGCATAATTTATTGTGCTTAAAAACGAAAGTGATTGTTGTTAATATTCAGTACGAAAGCAGTATTTATGGTTTTTTTCTTAGAAATTTCAATAAGCAATGAATATGTTTTGTAGTAAGAAAGCGCAGTCCACAATCTATACATATTTCATTTTAATTTCTTTGTTGAATTATTGACTTCAATTGTGTGTAAAAGAAGGATTAGTATTGGAACGGTGTATTTATATTAGGAAGAAAAGGATTAGATTTGAATATTTGTTTTATTCCGGTTTATAGGTTTCTTTTAGGATGAAATTTTCTGCTTTTGAAGTAAAATAGAATTATTTCACTAAGAAATCATGCGTTAAAAAGAATTGAATGAATTTAGTTAATTGTACAATAGATTTAATTCAGTTTGGCAATTTAAGTACAAAGAGTAATCTAGGCTCTTATATCTTTGTAAATTGATAAAATACAGATATGAATAGAGTGTTACTTTTTCTTCCTGCTTTCTTTATTTGGAATATTTGCCTATCGCAATATCATCTAAAGGAACATATTGGTCAAAAAACGATTCCTTCTGACAAAGATCCAATGTGTGCGATTACCAATTATCTGGGTTCTTTTGCCGTGAGTGGTTATAAAGTATCCGATACGGTTCACGATTTTACTTTATATGATAATGACCTTAAAGAGTACACCTTGTCTAATATCCTTAAAGATGGGAAGCCAGTAGTACTTGTATCAAGCTCTTATACTTGCCCGGTTTTTAGAGGAAAAGTAAACGTACTTAATGAGCTTTATAAGTTATATAAGGAGAAAGTAAATTTTTACATTGTTTATACTGTTGAAGCACATCCTAATATTGATATTTCACCATATTTCGGAAGAGTTAATACGGGTGGTGCCAATGTTAATTCCGGTATTCTTTATAGACAACCTATTGTTTATCGTGATCGAATAAAAATTGTAGAAGATATGTTATCTGCAATGGTAATAGAGCCTCCTGTAATAGTAGATGGACCATGCAATGAATGGTGGTTACATTATGGACCGGCTCCAAATAACATGACATTCATAAATTCTGACGGAACAGTATTTGCAAAGCACGATTGGTTTAACAGATCTCCAAATGATCTTGACTGTGATATAAAAAAATTACTAAACGGAGTAAATGATTGTAATAACTTGGCGGAAGGTAAATTCGAATTGCAAATTATTGGTGACACAATCATTAACGGTTTAACTGAAGAAGTTTTATATGGCAAGGGTTTATTAAAAAATACTTC
This sequence comes from Saprospiraceae bacterium, assembly GCA_013140975.1. Taxonomy (GTDB): domain Bacteria; phylum Bacteroidota; class Bacteroidia; order Chitinophagales; family Saprospiraceae; genus Vicinibacter. Next base: position 760 of record JABFRV010000161.1, on the reverse strand, counting down.
TAAATCAAGAGTAAATATTCGTGCTATTAGATTGAAAAAGAATATTCCAAGTGGATGGATTACTTCAATGTGTCTTGATGTTTGTTATGGTCCGGATACTGACACTGCTGAATTTTACCTTGATGCTGGACAGCATTTGGAATTTTTTATTGATTTTATTACAGATGCAAAACCATCATCAGGATCAATTCGAATGGGTTTTGTAAATATTGCTGATGGCACGAATCGCTTCGGGGTAAGTTATAGAGCAAACACACTTATTTCAAGAGTAAATAATACAAGCACATCTTCAATGTATTCATATCCCAATCCTTTTAAGGATTATATAAGAATTGAGTCTAATGATCAATTGAGCCAGATAACTATTTCTAATTCCCAAGGACATATATTCCAAAATTTTGATCCCGCCTTTGTTGAGTTATCAACAATAAATTGGCCTGTTGGTCTTTATTATTTTAATTATTATGACAATTCCGGAAGTAGAATAAAGTCAGAGAAGCGAGTGAAATTTTAAAAGTATTTGTTGATAGTTTTTTGGCTTTGATTATTAATTATAGTAATTCATTGTTAATTATTTAACAATCTAAAAATCTGAAAATAATAAAACTTTCTGCATTTTACTTTTTTAATCTTTAATATTAGAGCATTTGAGCTTTAGAGCTTCAGAGCATTAATTCCATTTTCAATTAACACCGCTTTTTCCCGATCAATCATTTCCAGTCGTATAATATGTGACGCATCAATGCTAATCGCATCATAT
>JABFRV010000056.1 GCA_013140975.1 Saprospiraceae bacterium | reverse complement strand
GTATTATTTTCATTAATTACATGTAAAAAAGAATTCGAAAACCTTAATTCAAATCCAATATCTATTGGAGAAGCGAAAAAATTGTTTACCAAGTGGTCAACTTCTGAAGAGAATAAGCAAGTGATAGGAATATTGATTCAACGCACCGACAGCTTGCATGATTCAACCAAATATGAAAAATTTCCGGATTGGGAACATGCGATTAGTTATTTTGACAATACTAACAATCGATCAATTCTTGAAATTCCTATCATTCAGCAAAAATTTGGAAAATACTATTTTCCAACAAGTGATTCTACTTCAAGTAATGTTTATAGTTCAAATAAAAGGTCACTTGTTGTAGTAAGAAATGCAGACAGTAGCTATTGGATTTCAGTTTGCAACATAATACCACATCAGAATTTTTTGATTAATAGGGGAATTATAGCAAATGAAAATTATTTTTCTAAATCCTCCTCCTTTGATGGATTTGTATTTTTTACTGATTGGTCAGATCAAATACAAGATGGTTTACAATATTCTGATGGAATTTCAATAGGCAAAATTATTAGCATTGTCAATGCTGATACTTTAAATGAAACTGAATTGCGACCAAGAGTAAATTGCTGGGGTGAAAAAATCTGTGTAGTAAGAGATGAGTATTTTGCAATTGTTAGTGAAGTTTTAAAAACTCGAGATCCTGATCCTCCTGGAAAGTATTGTTATTGGGTTCTTGTATGCGATGATGATAATGGTGGCGGTTCCTGCGGCGGCTCAGGTGGCGGATCCGGCGGTGGCTCAGGTGGCGGTTCCGGTGGTAGCTCAGGTGGCGGTTCAGGCAGCGGATCGGGAGGCGGTTATGATGGTGGATCAACTTCTTCTAATGCAACTCGATACGATTTAGAATGTTTTTCTAATAATACCTACAGTAACTATAGACACGAAACGGAAGCATGCAATTTTACATCCAGAGGTAATTATGATAAATTTAAAATTTGTATGACAGAAGCGTTACTTAAAAAGGGCGTCAATGTAAGTGCGGCTTGTCAAAAGAATTATTATAAGGAGAAGTATGGTCTTACGGATGAGGAGTGGGAGGAGTATAAGAATGTGCCAAATTGTTTAGGCGAATTTTATAAATTACTTAAGCAACTTAAGATAAGTAATCCTAAAGACCAAATCAAACTTTGTAAAAATGATGATGTTGGCTTAGTTAGAGAGTGTAAGGATTGTGCTGCTGATCAAAAAACTATTGTAAATTTGGATCATGATAGGGCTCGTGATATGCTAAAATGTGCAGCTGATAAACTTTATAATTATGATGGTAGTACACCTTTAGATGTTAAACTTGCTTTAGAAGCAAATTTTGGAGGGGCAAATAAAGAAATATTAGCAGATTTTCTTTCGTTTATGTGTAAATATGTAAAATTCAACTCCGCTGATTGCAATTATATTCGTGAAAATAACGGTTCAGGTGGATGTGGACCATTAACATTTGCATGGACTATTCCTGCGACACATTTAGCTGATGTTAGACTATGTGATCCTATGTATTGGAATGAAACAAATCTTGAAAGATCAGGCACACTAATTCATGAATGGTTTCATAATTATTATATCGCAGGAGATTGGGCATACGATTGGCAAGGTAAATATTCAGAATTAAACCTTCTCAAGGCTTTGACAAATGCCGACTCATTCAGTGAACTAATAAAAGACTTATGCAATTGAAATACTTAGTTCTTATTTTATTTCTAAGTTCTTGTATTGTAAGGGAGAATGCTCGGCTTGAAAAAATCATTTATTTAACAATACCTGAAAAAGATAAATATAAACTTGAAGTCAAATTTGGTGAAACTAAAAAAGTCTTTTATAAAGACTTACAATTTAACTTAATTAATGTTTATAAATTAAATGGTGGCGATAGCTATTTTCTTGGAATTATAAAAATTTATGATCATAATCCTGATAATGAGAAACATATAATTATATCTGATTCAACAAATAAAATAATTAATGAATTATCTGTGAACGATATTTTAAAATTTGATTTTTTGACTTTGGATAGTTTGCAAATTTATATCCTTAAGTAATTCATTTTGAATTTTAATGGATAAACTTTATAATTGTGATAGTAGTGCACCTTTAGATGTTAAACTTGCTTTAGAAGCAAATTTTGGAGGGGTAAATAAAGAAATATTAGCAGATTTTCTTTCTTGGTTGATGAAATATATGAAATTTAGTAGTGCAGATTGTAATTATATCAACCAACCAGAGGGACAAGGTAACTGTGTAACCCTTACAAATGCATGGACTTTCCCATTATTTGATGTTAGAGTTTGTGATCCTAACTATTGGAATATACAAGAACCTGAAGAAAGATCTAGGATATTAATCCATGAATGGTTTCATAAATATTACATATCACAGGATTGGGAATATAATCATAGCGACAAGTATAAAGATCTCAGCACATTAAAGCAATTAATTAACGCAGATTCATTTGCAACTTTAGTTTACGATATATGCAAATAAAAATAATGATACTTTTAGTAATCGCAATCTGTATAAGTTATTCTTGCTTTAATCAGTCTATTGGAACAGCTGTCAGAGAAATGTACATTTCTTTACCTGGAAATATTAAATTGAAATCGATATATATTTATGGAGGAAATAGTGAAAAGGTAATTGTAAATAATGACACACTTTAGACTTACCCAATGAAGCCAATGACAAGGTAATGGATTTATTTAATAATGATTTTGGCATTAATTTGACTAAAGCAAATCCTGGACTTTCCGAATTGGAATTAGCAGAATTACTTTGTAACTATTTAAATTCAGGTGATCTAAAAATATTAGCTGATCCAAATTTGTCGACTGAACGAGTTATAAGCAGTTCTGGTTGTCAATGTAATTAATTATTTAATATGTTTAGTGAAAAGATTTATTTAATAGCCTTTATACTGTGCTTATTAGTCTCGTTTTATCTTATTTATAAAATTTTCCCTTTAACTCATATTAAAATTAATAGACTAATTTCATCGAGTGTAGCTACATTATGCTTAATACCACTGTATAAAAAATTAGCTATAGTAATTTGGTTAATATTTATAAGCTATTTTCCAAACTTAGGATTTAATAAAGAAAATTGGGCCAATGATATTCATAGAAGATATAAATAAGGTCATATTCTAACTAATAGCAATTTGCTTGATAATAAAAAAAAACAAGAGATCCTTTTGATTTTAGGCGAACCAGATACAAAGCCAAGCGATAATATTTGGACTTACTTATTAGGAACCCGGCCAGGGTTTCATATTGATCCTGATGTTTTAATTTTATACTATAACAGTGATAATTCTTTAATTAAATTTAAAATTCTTTGTGAAGGCAAGGAAGAGTGCAAGTATTGAATTATTTTTAAATGTAAAAATGAATCTTACTGATTACATTTACCTTAAATTACTACTCCTTTTTAATTGGTGTAGTTTTGTCCATGAAAAATTTGTTACTTCAAATTAAGAATTGTAGGGAATGTGAAAAGCATTTAGCAAATGGTGTAAATCCTGTAATAGCTGCGAGTTCTAAGAGTAAAATTGTAATCATTGGTCAGGCTCCTGGGCGTATTGTTCATACAACGGGTATTCCCTGGAATGACAAAAGTGGAGATAACTTGAGAAGTTGGCTAGGAGTTGAAAAAGACAGTTTTTATGATACAGAAAATTTTGCATTAATGCCTATGGGTTTTTGCTATCCCGGAACAGGTAAGTCAGGCGATCTGCCGCCTAGACCAGAATGTGCCCCACTTTGGCATAACAAATTGCTTACTGTTATGAAGGATGTAAAACTTATCTTATTAATAGGACAGTATTCTCAGAATTATTATTTAAAGAACAATGCCAAAGAAAGTCTGACTGAAACAGTACGAAATTTTAGAAATTATAAACCTAAATTTTTTCCCTTGCCTCACCCCTCACCAAGAAATAATATCTGGCAAGCTAAGAATAAATGGTTTGATTCTGAAGTAATACCAGAATTACAGGAAGTAGTAAGAAAAATTTTATAATACTGTTTTTCAAATTTTCTTATTAAAACTTAATTACCGAGGTAACTTCTCAATATTGCCCCAAGATTTATAAAAATGTGGATCTTGAAGAGAACTTAAAGTATAAAATAATCGATATTTACCAATAGGAATATCAGGTATAATTGCCACTCCATTATTATTATTACCCAATCTGATGGCAAGTGAAAATACGGGCTTTAATAAAGTATTAACGATAACATATTTTAATACATATTCACCAGAATAATTATTGTTGAATTGGAATGAAAGATAATGAACTGATAAAAATGGGTTAGGATGAGGAAAATTTCCTGAGCCTAAAACTTCTATCGTTGAATCCGGTGTTGATGTACCAATTAAGTTTGTCGTATCTAGATTGCTGAATAAGCTTTGTTCCATAGGAGAAAAAGTAGTAAAACGCCATTGATTGTCAGATAAACTTGAGATTACAACTCCCGAAGGATCTATTTTCCATTGATTTGAAACATCAATGAATTGCATATCCATATTATTTTCCTTACATGAAAAGAATATAAAAAATACGAAAATGCTGGAACTTAAAATTTTCATTTTGCTAGATTCGAATTAGAACACAAAGTAAAATCTTTTATTGGTTCAAGATTAACAAAACGTAGATTTATTTTTAGAGAAGGTTGATCTTAGTCTGTCTTCTATTTAATTTACGATTTGTAAATTAAATGGGAAATTTATTTACCTTTGATTTAGGTAAGAAAATAATTTATTACTGATTTGCTTTATGGATACGGATAAATGTGAAGTCAATTGTTGCAAAACCTGCCCAAACTTTCAGCAATCAATATTTTGTAATTCAGCAACTAAATCACTAGAGAATATTGAATCTTCAAAGGATGTAAAAGAATTTAAAAAAGGGAGTTTGATATTCAGAGAGGGAACAATTTCCAAAGGATTATTTTGTATTAAAACTGGCAAGATAAAAATTACCCAGATTGGTAATGATGGAAAAGAGCAAATTATTCATTTATTAAAATCAGGTGATATTTTAGGTCATCGGGCAATTTTTGGAGACAATATATATGCAGCTTCAGCTTACGCAATTGAAGATACCAAAGTATGTTACTTTTCAAAAGACAAGTTTATCAGTAACGCGGAAGAGGATGGAAAGTTAGTATTAAAAATTGCGAATATTTTAGCGAATGAATTAAAAGAATCTGATAAAAAATTTACTGATTCAGCTCAGCAATCTGTTCAAACCAGGGTTGTTGAGTGTCTTCTTCAATTGCAGAAAATTTATGGATTTGAAACAGATGGGAAAACAATAAATATATCGTTAACCAGAGAGGAATTAGCAGCGATAGTTGGGAGTACAAGAGAGACAGTGACTCGAAATCTATATAAACTTTCGGAAGATGGATTAATTGCTTTGCATAAAAAAAAGATAAAGATTCTTGATGAGAAAAAGCTTAAAAAAATGACATTTTAAATAATTCGTCGATTTTAGAGAATGCAATCTTCCCGTCTCAAAATTAAGAGATTTACTTGGCCAATTACGTTATTAAACAACAAGCTTAAATTGATACGAAGAATTTAACGGAGAGTCTAAACATCTAAATTTTTAAAGATTCAAATAAAATTATCGGCAAACTGTCCATAAATTTTTCAAACTGTGACCTTGATCACACTTTCAGGAATTTTAACACCCTAAGTTTGCCAGTCATAAACTAGCTTAAATGAAAATTACAACATTTCTATTTATAGTATTGGCTACAATATTTTATTATTCATGTAATAAAGATGCCAAAACAGAATTACTAGATTCTAAACTTGAAGATCTCGTAAAAAGCAGAAGCAAAAGCGGTACACTTGGTTACTATGCAATGCCTTCAAGTAATAATTATTCAGCATTACCAAATCAGGATCCTAAAAACCCAGTAACCCAAGAAAAAGTTGAGCTTGGTAAAATGTTATTTTTTGAGACAGGAATTGGAATGTCCCCTAAAAAATCCGAATCACAAGCGACTTATTCTTGTGGTTCATGCCATATCCCTGAAATTGGCTTTACGGCTGGAAGATTCCAGGGAATTGCTGACGGAGGGATAGGTTTTGGAAGTCATGGAGAAGCGCGAACTATCAATCCAAGCTATGATGTAACTGAAGTGGATGCTCAAGGTGCGCGACCTCTTCCAGTGATAAATCTTGCGTACGTAAGAAATCCACTCTGGAATGGTGCATTTGGCTCTTATGGAATGAATGAAGGGACTGAATCAGTCTGGGGTATTGGAGATTCACTTACGTTAATAAATAAAGAAAAACGTGAAGGACTAGAAGCTGCAATAACTAGAGCTTTAATAGTTCACAGACAGGTTGTTGACAAACATTTAATGGATAAATTAGGATATACAAAATTGTTTGATGAAGCGTTTCCTGATGTAGATCCAAGCGAAAGATATACTTTACAAATAGCATCTCATGCAATTGCTTCTTATTTTAGAACTATACTCACAAATGAAGCTCCCTTCCAAGATTGGATAAAGGGTGATAGAAATGCTATGTCAGATGTTCAGAAAAGAGGAGCAATTTTATTCTTTGATAAAGCAGGATGTATTAATTGTCATAATAGTCCGTCTTTTAATAATCAAAGATTTTCAGCTGTTGGAGTTAAAGACCTTGACCAAAACGGGTATCTCGTTTATAAAACGAATGATGGTAGAAATAAAGGTAGGGCAGGATTTACATTAAAGGATGAAGATTTATATAAATTTAAAGTTCCTGAATTATATAACTTGAAACATGCTGGATTTTATTTCCATGGTGCATCTAAAAAGAGTTTAAGAGATGTGGTTCAATATTTCAATGAAGCTGTACCAGAAAATCCAAATGTAAAATCTGAGAGATTGGATCCTCAATTTAGACCTTTGAACTTAACTGAAACAGAAATCAATGAATTAACTGAATTTCTCGAGAATGGACTTTATGATCCTAATTTGATAAGATATAAGCCCACTAAAATTTTATCCGGAAATTGTTTTCCCAATAATGATAAAAAATCAAAATCTGAAATGGGCTGTAATTGAAAATTTGTAGTATTGGTTTTTCTAGCAAGGAGTTACTTTTGTTTTGTTGCTCAGTAATTACTATTTTTTATGTGGTAAATACTGAGCTTTTTTTATTCTGACTACATATATGCTCCCTTATTCAAGTATATATTTATTATTTGATAGAGTGCGGGTTCCTCTTTATTTTTGTTAACATTCTATAATCTCAATAACCAAATTACATTAGTTTAATAATTTTCTCAGCTTCTCTTATACCACTTAAATAAGCACCATGAACTGTTGAGAAATAATCTATCTCAGTATGTTCGCCTGCAAAAAATAATTTGTTATCAATTTCCTGAGCGAGTTCTTCAAAATGTCTCATCTCTGTTTCAACAGCAGTATATGAATAGGAACCAAATGAATTTTCGTTGGATTGCCACTTGGTGCGTAACATCTTAACGGGATCTGGAATATTGGGACCATATATGTCACGTAAATGGTTCATAATTTCGTTTATAATTGCCTGATCAGAATTGGATTCAGTAAATATCGAATAATTTGAATAGGCAAAAGTCATCAAGGCATTTACTTGCGGGTGAAATTTTTTAACATTGAGGAAGTAATTAAATTTATCTCTGATTTCCGGAGTATATGAAATATATTGCACATCATCCCAAAAAGCTGTATCCCAAATGAGTAAAAACTTATTAACACAATTCATTCCTACTTTTTGAATCGCCGTCTGCTTGAATTCAGGCAAAATCGGAAAAAACTTTATTGTATTTGCTTTTAAAACACCAAGTGGAACAGTTAATAGTACATAATCTGCTTCGCTTACATTTCCATTGTGTGTAACCTTAACTTTAGAATTGGTATAATCAATAGAACTTACTCGTTCATTAAAAAGTATCATTAAGTCCTTTGCTAAAAAAGTAGCAATGGTATCATAGCCATTTGTTGCAATTCGCTCTTCTCCTTCAAATATTTCTCCCTCATCATACAACAAAGAAGATAAATTATTTAAATCACCAGTATCAAAAGTTATATAAGTTGAAAGGAAAAATTTCCAAAGACGATCATTGTATTTTAGTGGATAAAGAGACCTAAAAACATCTTCAAAACTCTGATTAATATTTCCATTGGTCTTTAAAGTTTCCAAAATAGCATAAAGTTCTTCTTCAGCTTCATCATAACTCATTGGAGTTCTTAATAGTCCTCCAGCATCATAAGATTTTCGATTTTCATCAACCGTTTCAAAAGTATTCATACCCGCTTCTTGGGCAAGAGCAGTAATAGGATTACCATTGATACCATGAATCCAACTGGCTCCTTCATCAAATGCGACACCGAGGCTTCTGTTGGTTATTAACCTACCACCTACTTTGTCTTGTGCTTCTATCACTATTACTTTAAAACCTTCATCTTTTAATTTTTTGGAAGCAGCTAAGCCGGAAATTCCCGCACCTATAACAATGACTGTTTTATCTGTATCCGATTTTTTATCTCCGCCATCAACGCAGGAATTTGTTAAAATAGTGGGGCTTAACAAAATAATTGGAAACCCTTTAATTGATTTTACAACAAATTTTCGCCTTTTCATATTGAGATGTGTTGAAATACGAATGCAAGTTAAATTTATTTATTTAAATAGCGATTTTAACCAGTCAGGTTGCAGAAAAAAAATCACGAAACTGAAAACTGTAGAATGTTACTATATATCATTTTTAGTAATAAATATATTGAAAGTAATACAACGAAAAAGTAATCGAGGCAATTCACTATCGATACTAAATTGCGCAATTGAAACGATGTATAATAATCGTTCAGATGAAGAATCATGAATACGATTAAATATTTATCAAAGTGAAAGAAGTTATGACTTGTTTAAAAACATAGATGATAACTTTTTATGTCAGAAACAATGAAACAAATAATTTACTATTCGTATTTGTTAAAATTTGTGCACTTCTAAATATTCTTACAGAATAGTTAGATTACCGGACCAATTTCTTAAACTTGGGTCTGTGAGGATTTACATTGCCTAATCTTTGTTTTTTATTTTCCTCATAATCAGCAAAATTACCTTCGAAGAAAACAATGTTTGCGTCATCTTCAAAAGACAGAATATGAGTTGCCAATCTATCAATAAACCATCTGTCATGCGAAATTACCAAAACACAGCCTGCAAAATTCTCTATTGCTTCTTCCAAAGCTCTAAGGGTGTTTACATCAATATCATTTGTCGGTTCATCAAGTAATAATACATTGCCACCTTGTTTCAAAGTCATTGCAAGATGAACTCTGTTTCTTTCACCTCCTGAAAGTATTCCAACTTTTTTACTTTGATCTTGTCCGGAAAAATTAAATTTACTAATATAAGCCCTGGCATTGAATGTATATGTTCCAACTTGTAACAAGTCATTGCCTTGTGAAATTACTTCATAGATTGATTTTTCTGGAAGAAGATCTTTATGACTTTGATCAACATAAGCGATAGAAACCGTTTCTCCAATAGTTATATTTCCTTCATCAGGTTTTTCTTCACCCATAATCATCCGGAACAAAGTTGATTTACCAACTCCGTTAGGACCAATGATTCCTACAATAGAATTTTTAGGAATATCTACAGAAAACTTATCAAATAAAACTCTATCGCCATAAGATTTGGAAACATTTTCCATTTTAATAACATTGTCACCTAATCTTGGACCCGGAGGAATAAACAATTCAAGTTTGGCCTCCATTTCTTTTGTCTCTTCACTTGCTAACTTGTTATAAGCAGTTAATCTGGCTTTACTTTTGGTGTTTCTTCCTTTGGGATTCATACGAACCCATTCTAATTCTCGCTCAAGCATTTTACGTCTCTTGCTTTCTGTTTTTTCCTCCATTGACATTCTCTTGGATTTCTGATCCAGCCAGGAAGAATAATTTCCCTCCCAGGGAATTCCTTCCCCTCTATCCAATTCTAAAATCCAGCCGGCAACATTATCAAGAAAATATCGATCGTGAGTTACAGCGATGACAGTACCGGGAAACTTTTTTAAAAACTGTTCTAGCCAATACACTGATTCGGCATCCAGGTGATTTGTAGGCTCATCCAACAACAAGATGTCTGGATTACTTAATAATAATCTTGCAAGAGCGACCCTTCGTTTTTCACCACCGGATAATACTTTGACTTGAGTGTCAGCTTCCGGACATCGCAGTGCATCCAACGCCACTTCAATTTTATTATCTAGTTCCCAAGCACCCATTAATTCTAACTTCTCACTTACTTCACCCTGTCTTTCAATAAGTGCATTCATTTCATCATCACTCATGGATTCGGAAAACTTTAAATTGATGTCCTCGTATTCTTTCAACGCATCTACAATTGGTTGAACTCCTTCCTGTACTATTTCTTTTACGGTCTTGGATTCATCTAATTCAGGTTCTTGTTGCAAATAACCAATTTTATATTTGCCATCAAATTCAATTTTGCCTTCATAATTGTTGTCGATGCCAGCAATAAGTTTTAGCAAGGTCGATTTACCCGAACCGTTCATTCCAAGAACGCCAATTTTAGCTCCATAAAAGAAGGAAAGGTAAATGTTCTTCAAAATGGTTTTAGAAGGAGGGATGACCTTGCTCACCCCGGTCATTGAGAAAATAATTTTATTATCTGCCATAAGAATAATTGTCGCGAAATTAATCTAAAAGTTGTTCTATATACTCCCTAAATTTTAATAAATATTCAATTGAATATGATTTCTTGGATTTCTTGAGCCTTGACTTGTTTATAAAAGGTCAAAGATGATGCAGACTACTATATCGTATGGAACCTTATTTTATAAAGTATACCATCATCATTCTTTAAGTCAACAATGAATTTTAGAAAGGATGAACCTGTCAGGTAAATCTTTATTGGTTCTTGATTTTGAAGGTAAATCAGGGCATCTCTAAAGCTTTTTTGTACATATACACATGCTGTAATAAACCTTAAGGAACTACTTCACAGATATATATAAGATAAAAAATACAAAAAAAATCCCTTTAAATTGAGCTTTTCCAAAATTGAATAAATGCCTATAAATAATCAACATATCCGTTTATAAACGTTTATAAACGAATATATACGGATATAAACGTTTAGCTTACGGCTTGCGGATTTTCCCTGTCTCATCTTTGCATCGTCGATGATGATCGGCACAATCTTAATAGTAAATAGTAAATAATAAAAAGTAAATCTTAAAGAGTAAATAGTAATTTTTATTTTATAACATTTTAAATTTATGTACGTATGAAAAATCTTAGAAATTATGTCCAGTTGGTTGGACACCTTGGAAAACAACCTGTTGTTACAAATTATCAAACAGGCAAACGAGCAGTCAGAGTTAGTCTTGCAACGCACGACGACTTTTATTCAGCGAAAGGCGAAAAAGTTGTAAATACGAACTGGCACAACCTCGTGGCATGGGATAACAAAGCTGATTTTCTTGAAAAGTATCTTAACAAAGGAAGTCTGGTAATGGTCAACGGAAGACTATCAACACGTTCTTATGAATCGAAAGAAGGCACAACAAAATATGTAACTGAAGTTATAGTTTCTGAAGTTATGAAACTTAATCAGGAAAGTAAAAATTGATACATTACAAATATGTGTCGTAGTAAATATTGTTCGGCGAAGAAATCAACTCGAGCCGAACAATATTTTACTTATAGAAGGTTTCACGAATTTCTTTAATTTTTTCGTCTTCAAGGTATTCATCAAAGCTGATTAGTTTATCAATAGTTCCATTGGGTGTTAATTCAATAATCCTGTTACACGCAGTTTGCATAAAAGTATGATCATGGGAACTCAATAAAATAATTCCTGGAAAGTCCTGGCAAGATTCATTGAAAGATTGAATGCTTTCCAAATCTAAGTGGTTGGTAGGTTGATCCAGTAAAAGAACATTGGGATTCTGAAGCATCATTTTACTGAGCATACATCTTACCTTTTCTCCTCCACTTAACACATTCGTTTTTTTCAAAATGTCATCGCCGCTAAACAGCATTTTTCCAAAAAATCCGCGAAAGAATGATTCATGAGTATCTGTTACATGTGGAGGCGTAAACTGTCTTAACCAATCTAACAATACTTCACCATTTTCAAAGAATTCTTGATTTTCAATAGGTAGGTAAGCAAAGTTGATTGTTGTTCCCCATTCAAATTTACCGGAATCAGCTTTCGAGATTCCACTAATTATTTGAAAGAAGTTACTAACTGCAAGGGTATCCTTACTAATGATACCAATTTTATCTCCTTTGTTAACTGTGAAGCTAATTTTATCAAAAAGCAACCTGCCTTCAACACTTTTTTTAAGACCTTCGACATGTAATATTTGATCTCCCGGTTCACGTAAGGGTTGAAAAATAATTCCAGGATATTTTCTGTAACTTGGTTCGATTTCTTCGATCGTTAATTTTTCCAAAGCCTTTTTTCTACTTGTGGCTTGTTTGGATTTAGAAGCGTTAGCTGAGAACCGTGCAATGAATTCCATTAATGCCAATCTCTTTTCTTCTGTTTTTTTGTTCTTATCATTAATCTGACGAGACATTAATTTGCTACTCTCATACCAGAAAGTGTAATTACCTGTGAAGATTTTAATTTTTTGTCGATCGACATCCGCAACGTGAGTGCAAATTGCGTCTAAAAAGTGTCTGTCGTGACTCACAACTAAAACTATATTTTGATAATCAGCAAGGAAATCTTCCAACCAATGAATCGTTTCAAAATCCAATCCATTCGTTGGCTCATCCAATAAAAGTATATCCGGATTTCCGAATAATGCTTGTGCAAGTAAGACTCTCACTTTTAAAGTTGCAGGAATATCTTTCATGAGTTGGTGATGAAATTCTTCCTTAACTCCCAGATTGCTAATTAAGGCTGCAGCATCACTTTCTGCAGTGTATCCTCCCATCTCTCCATACTCTCCTTCCATTTCTGCAGCTCGTAAAAAATCTGCTTCAGTGCTATCAGGATTCATATAGATTGCATCTTTTTCATGCATGATATCCCATAACTTTTTATGACCCATCAGAACTGTGTTAAGTACTGTACATTCATCAAATTCAAATTGATTCTGCTTGAGTACTGCCATTCTTTCTCCGGGTGTAATCTCGACTATTCCTTTGTTTGGCTCAATTTGCCCACTTAATATTTTAAGGAAGGTACTTTTACCAGCACCATTAGCACCAATTACACCATAACAATTCCCTTTGGTAAAATTTAAATTTACTTCATCAAATAAAATTCTTTTGCCATAGGCTAAAGCTAGATTGCGGACACTTAACATAAATAGGTTTTTTAACTAGGAACGCAAAAGTAATACCGGCAGAGAATAGAATACCCGCCAGAAATTATCCTTATTATTAATGAAATGTTATTCCGGATGAGATATGGAAGGACAATCTAATCTTCCAAAAAAATAAAGTAATCCTACTCCGACTGTAACAAACATATCGCTGTCCTTGCTGTCACCACGCTGGAATCCAGTTCTACCAACTTTTTCACCTGTTATAGACGGAATTGACGGATCAGATAGTGCAACAGCAATTGTTCCTCTTTCTGACTGTAAAGTTCCATAATTGGGATAGGTCTGGCTCACATCATCGAGATAATCTGAGAATGCATACCTTACATTCAGATCAATGTTTATGCTCCATCTATAGCTAATATCCAACTTGACTCCAGTACCAATAAACCAAGCCGCTGCTATGGAATTGTATTCCTGATTTGTAGGCTGACCTTCTGTGCCTAAAGATCTTAATCTATAAGTCTGTCCTTGATAATTGGCTTTCGGTTCATGATAAAACAAACTTAAACCTGTTGTTATATGAGGGGATATTCCGTTTTCAGGACGACCATGAATTATAGGAAAAAAATTAAGAGAAATACTTGGACAAATCTCAATCACGTCTGAAAAAAATGAAAGATTCCTCCTTCGATCAAATAAATTATTAGACTTACTATCATCGCCTCTAAGCCTCGCATAGTTAAATAATAATTGAGTAGATAATCGAGTATCGATATTATATCTACCAATCAGTCCACCCGCAAGTCCTGGCTCATTAAGGCGATATAAATTATTTAAATCTCCGAAATAATGAGATGCACCGATCCAGCCACCAATCTCAACCCCTTTTTGGGCATAAAGTGAGCTAGCCAGACACAAATAAATAATAAGACCCCCAATCCTAAATCTCATTTCCAACAAACGAAAATTTATTCTTTTTGTTTTATAAAAAAGATATTAAAACGGGAAGCTGAAGCTCTAATGCTCTGATTATTGTTATTATTAATAGTAGACAAGATTAGAGAAGCTTCAATTTTCAATTTTCCACTTCCTTAACAAACAACAAATGACAAGATTAGAGTAGTTTCAATTTTCAATTTTCAATTGTCGCTTGTCTCGAAAGTATATAGGTTTCAAGAAGTAGTATTTTAATTTCTATTTGATAATTGTTTCGTAATTGCAAATTTGCCAATTATCTAATTTGCCAATTAATTAAAGTGCTTCCATCCTTGAGCAGTTATTTCGTGTAAATTTCCTTTGCTTGTTTTAAGCTTAACTCCTGACTCAGGGGATACAATTTCTCCAATGTAATAAAAGCTGGGAAGTTGTTTTATTTTTTCATGATCTGAAGGAGATATCGTGAAAAGTAATTCATAATCTTCTCCACCACTTAATGCACAAGTAATAGGATCGAGATGAAATTCCAAAGCCATTAACTGAGCTTCCTGATCAATAGGAACATTGGCCTCTTCAATAGAGGCTCCAACATTGGATTGACGACAGATATGAATTAAATCAGAAGATAGTCCATCTGATATATCAATCATTGATGTAGGAATAATTTTAGCATGATCTAACATTGTAATGATGTCCTTTCTGATTTCTGGCTTTAAGAATTTCTCGATGATCCCTCTGTTTTCATCCAGCTTAGGTTGAACACCTGGGTTTTCTATATAAATTTTTTTCTCGCGTTCCAATAATTGCAGGCCTAGATATGCACCTCCCAAATCTCCACTTACATAGATGTAATCACCTATTTTTGCTCCTGATCTTTTAACAATTTTTTCTTTCTGTTGAACTCCGATTGCAGTTATAGAAATTATCAAACCCTTATGAGATGAACTTGTATCTCCACCAATCAAGTCTATCTTATAAGTATCACATGCCAGTTTTATTCCTTTGTATAATTCTTCCAATGCTTCAATTGAAAAACGATTAGAAACAGCAATAGAAACAGTGATTTGTTTGGGGATCGCATTCATTGCAATAATATCAGAAAGGTTCACAATGACTGCCTTATACCCAAGATGTTTTAAAGGATGATACATTAGGTCAAAGTGAATTCCTTCTATCAGAAGATCAGTACTTACCAGAGTACATGCAGATGTATTTTCTATGATTGCAGCATCATCACCAATGCCTAATAATGTTTCATCATTATGAATTACTATCTCATGAGTCAGATGTTCAATTAATGCAAATTCTCCCAATTGATTTAATTCCGTTCTTGACATTGTAAAAGGCTTAAAAGTTTATCGATGATGATTTGTTTGTTGAATCAATTTACACTCTTTACTCAGTAATTCGCATTTGAATAAAACTTTCAGGTGGATCAATAGTAAACATCATTTTCTTATGTAGTGTATGATGCATCCACTCAATTTTCCAGGCATGAAGACCTATACTTCGATCTTTATTTCCACGTCTGGCCCCGTATTTTACATCACCTTTAATTGGAATGTTTCGAAAAGAAAGTTGTGCTCTGATCTGATGAAACCTTCCGGTTTCAGTTGTAATTTCAAGGATATTATAGTTGTCCAATTTTCGAATAATAGAATAATGCAAGATCGCTTTTTTCGCATCTTTCATTGTTGAATCACTTACAACACTAGATTTAAATTTCTTTTTATCGTGTACAAGGTAATCTATCCAGGTTCCCTTTTCTTCTATTTCTGTTTTAGGCACTAAAGCAAGATACGTTTTAAGAAAATTCTTCTTTTCATTTTCATTGCTTAAAAATGCTTGTGCTTCTTTGTTTTTTGCAAAAAGTACAGCTCCGGACACAGGTCTGTCAATGCGATGTATGAGATATAAATCATGCTTACAATATGCCTGCATCAGGCGAATTAAACTTTTGTCTCCGGTTTGGTCATCCTGCACCGGAATTCCAGCTGGCTTATTTACAAGTAGATAATGATGGTCACTATAGATGATCCATTGAGATAAAGAATCCAAATTAAAAGTTGTTTTTAAATTTCTTCGTAATCAGTAAAATTACGATTTCCTTTCTTTGGATTTTTATCTTGAATTACGATTCTCTTATCTTTAAAGAATAAGGCGTACAATCCAAAAAGAGCCAAAGCAAATATGACAAGTCTAATCATTTTTTTCTTTTACAATACAAAGTTAACATAAGGATTTCAAATCAAACCTGTCATTAACTTACTATAAGGAATACAGAAAAGAGAAGTTGATGTATTTAGGCATAGGATAATATTAATAAAACCCTATACTTTACTAATGAATTCATGAAATCGCTTTAGTAATGGTGGAATTGCTTATTTTTACAACTGCTTGAAAAACATTAATACATTTTTCCTTTATTTATAAGTAATTGATATTCTGATGAATATGTTAAAATCTAAGGTTAATATCACCGGTTGGCTGGTGTTTCTTATAACTTTTATAGTTTATTTTTTCTCAGTTGAGCGTACGGGAAGCCTTTGGGACTGTGGTGAATTCGTCTTAGGAGCTTATAAACTACAAGTAGTGCATCCCCCCGGAGCACCTTTGTTTTTATTGATCGGAAGACTTTTTGCATGGGTAGCTACGATATTTTCAAGTAATCCTTCTGACATAGCATTTGCGGTAAATCTTATGTCAGGAATTTGCTCTGCATTTGCTGCAACGTTTATTTGCTGGACGACAATTATGTTTGGCAAGTTGGCAATTTATGGGAGAGAAAGAGATGAAGAAGCTTCTCATGATATGGGAATTCTCGCATCTGGTTTGGTTGCCGGTCTTTGCACAGCATTTGCCACATCAATTTGGTTCTCTGCAGTTGAAGGGGAAGTATATTCTATGTCAACTATGTTTACCTGCCTTACATTATGGGCCGCAGTAAAATGGTATTATTTACCGAATAATCCAAAGAACGATAGCTGGCTTATATTTTCAATGTATGCAGCAGCTCTTTCTGTAGGTGTTCACTTATTAAGTTTATTGGCATTCCCAACAATAGCGCTACTATATTATTTCAAGCGTTGGGAGAAACATACAAAAATGGGATTTCTGATTGCTGCGGGTATTGGAGTAGTCTCTGTTGTCTTATTTCAGTCATTGGTTATCTCTGGTATTCCGGCTTTATGGAGTAAGTTTGAGTTATTCTGCGTAAATACCTTAGGTCTTCCATTTCATAGTGGCTTAATTCCAACTTTATTGGTTTTGGGAGGAGCATGTTACTTTGGATTAAAATATTCAAGAAGAATTGGTCACGATATAGCCCATAAAGCAGTGTTTACATGCATGTTGATTATTATTGCTAACTCTATCGTTGGAATGGTTATGCTTCGTGCAATTGCTAATCCACCAATTAACATGAACGCTCCAAGCGATGTTGTAAGGTTACTGCCTTATCTTAATCGTGAACAATATGGAGACAGATCATTGGTAAAAGGACCTGTGTTTGATGCACAGCCTGAAAAAAATACTTCTGAAGACCGATATGGTAAAGTTGGAAATGAATACAAAGTTGTAGATCGAAAATCAGACTACGTTTTCAATAAAAAAGATCAGATCCTATTGCCTAGAATTAGTCATGGAGATCAGAACAGACCTGCTATCTATCGCCAATGGATGGAATATCTTACGAATAAAAAAACGGGAAAGCCTACGCAGGAATTTAACGTTAAGTTCATGTTTTCTTATCAGTTTGGTTGGATGTTCTGGAGATACTTTATGTGGAATTTTGTAGGAAAACAAAATGCTGAGCAAGGATATTATCCTTGGAATAAAAAAGATGGACATTGGTTATCAGGAATAAACTTTATTGATAACGCAAGATTATACAATCAAAATGAAATACCACGAGCTATTAAAGAAGATCAATCTAGAAATAGATATTTTTTCATTCCATTAATATTCGGAATTCTTGGTGTGATATTTCATTGGAGAAAAAACAGAAATGACTTCCTTGCAATTTTTGCGATGTGGTTGCTCACCGGACTTGGGCTTTGCTTTTTTAACAACTCACCACCGAATGAGCCACGAGAAAGAGATTATGTCCTGGTCGGAGCAATGTTTACTTTCTGTATATGGATTGGAATGGGTGTTTTATTTCTTTCTGACTTCTTAAAGAATAAATTAAAATTATCAGGAGGCGTTTCTCAATGGGTGGCATCAGCTCTTGTTTTAACAGCACCATTAATAATGGGATTTCAAAACTATGATGATCATTCAAGAAATGGAATTACGGCCGCAAGAGATTATGCAACGAATATTCTCGAATCATGCAAACCGAATGCGATTATCTTCACATATGGTGATAATGACACTTATCCTGTGTGGTATGCACAGGAAGTGGAAGGAATTAGAAGAGATGTAAGAGTTATTAATCTAAGTTTGATTGCTGTTGATTGGTATATTGAATCTCAGAGAAGAAAAATAAATGAAAGCGCTCCTGTAAAAATTTCAATACCTACAGAAAAGTATCGCGGATTTTTGCGCAATCAATTGTATTATGTAAATCCAGCAGGCGAAAATGCTCCGGATATTGAAATGTCTGCAACTCAGTTTCTAAAATTTATCGGTGAAGATCATAAGCTTGCAGTTGGCGGAGGTGTAGAGTTGGAATCTTATATGCCAACCAGAAAAGTATATCTGGAAGTAAATCGCCAGAAAGCATATGAAATTGGAATGATCTCTCCTTCTGACACAGGAATTGTTGATAGAATTCCGGTTGCTGTTCCTGACAGATATATAACTAAAGATGATATTGCTGTCTTGGATATTATTAATTCCAATATTCATGACAGACCTGTTTATTTCTCTGTAACCTGTCAGATTGATAAATTATTAGGCTTGGCAGATTATACCAATATGGAAGGCCTTGCTTTACGAATTGTCCCTCGATTTACGAAAAGCGAAAGAGATCTATTCTACATTTATGGTTCCGGAAAAATGGACCTTGAAAGGTCTACAGACATTCTAATGAACAAATATAAATGGGGTAATTTTGATAAGAAACAATTATTTGTTGATCACTCTTATGCTCCAAGTACAGAAGGAATGCGCATGATGATGATGAGAATGATTTCTACGTACGGTGCACAGGGCGATACAATTAAAGCTGGATTAGTAGCTGAAAAGTTTTTTGACGTATTTCCAAATATGAACTTTAACTATGGAGTTAGAACGCTTCCTTTCATTGAAGCACTTGGAAGAGGCGATAAAAAAGAACGTGCAGCAAAAGAAATGAAAACTTTAATTGAAGAAACTGCAGATTGGTTAAAATTCTATGATAGTCTTTCACCACAAGATCTTGAAAGTTCATTCCAGGATGATAAAAGATATGCCGTTTATTCTATTGGACAAATTAATCAGTTACTTGATTTAATTGGCGATGAGTCATTGAAGACACTTGCCAAAGAAAAACTGGATAAGTATCAGGTAAATCCAATGCCAAATTAATTTGTTCATGAAAATTGCAATTGGAAGTGATCATGCGGGTTTTGAGCTAAAAGAAAAAATACAGCAATACCTCAAGTCAAAAAAAATTGAGGTAGCAGATTATGGTTGCCATGATATGAATTCTGTTGATTATCCGGATGTAATTCATCCGGTTGCATCAGAAGTTTCTAATGGTAGCTTCCCATTAGGAATTATTTTATGCGGATCCGGTAATGGTGCAGCAATGACTGCTAACAAACATAAAAATGTGCGATGCGCTTTATGTTGGAATACAGAATTAGCAGAGCTTTCTCGAAAACACAATAACGCAAACATTTTAAGTATTCCTGCAAGGTTCGTGAGTGAGAATATAGCGATGAATATGATTGATGCATTTTTGTTCACGGAATTTGAAGGAGGACGCCATCAAAATCGTGTCAATAAAATCGAGCTATGAGATATTTTTTACTTGTCCTATTTGTATATTTTGGACAATTAGACGCGCAAGAAAGCAAATACAGCAATCATATTTCTATCCCAAATAGTTTTACCAAACCGGAAATTGATAGTGCATATTTATTAGCGGATAATATTGATACAGTAGAGCTCAAACGGGTATTGTCTTTTCTTGCTTCCGATAGTTGTCAGGGACGTGAATTAGGTACAAAAGGAAATGACATTGCAGCTGATTTTATTGCTAGAACTTTTGAAGAGTATAAAATTCCTAAACTAAAAGAGTCTTCAGATTATTTTCAATCTGTAAAATTCTCATGGCATTCCTGGAAGAGTACGTCTTTTAGCGCTGATGGATTTGATTATAGACAGATTTGGGATTACATTGCAATTCCTGAAAAATCATCTTCACTAAGTATTCAAACGGATACACTTCTTTTTCTCGGGTATGGAGTTGAAAGCCCTGGTTATAATGATTATACAGGAATTAATGCAAAGGGAAAAACGATTCTTATTTACAATGGAGAACCAAGAACCAGAAGTGGCAAATATTTAATAACAGGTAACAATGAACCATCTATCTGGTCTGGTTTGGATAAAAAAATTAAAGCGGCACATAAGCATGGTGTGAACTGCATAATAATAATTGAAGAAAATTTTAAAATACTTGCAGAAGAGAATCGCGCATCACTTTATTCTCCGGTTGTAGTTTTGTCTCGAAATGAGATTGATTTGTCTCGAAATGTAAATCGCTTGCATATCTCATCCACTATGCTTTCTAAAATATTAGGGGCCAAACAGAAAAAATTAATTTCTGCCAGAGAAAAAATTATTAAATCCGGCAAACCAAAACCACTCTATCTTCCAATACAAATAAAAGCAGACCTGCAGAAAGAGGTCATTCCAATAATAGGAAGAAATATACTCGCGTATTTCGAAGGCACTGATAAAAAAGATGAATTGATAATTATTACAGCGCACTACGATCACATTGGAATGCGAGGACAGGATGTATTTAATGGCGCGGATGACAATGCAAGCGGAACATCCGGTGTTATGCAGATTGCAAGAACTCTTCAAATGGCGTCCGATAAAGGAATTAAACCCAGACGTTCGATTTTATGTATGCTCGTTACCGGTGAAGAAAAAGGATTGTTAGGCAGTATGTATTATGTGAATCAACCGGTTTTCCCTTTAAGCAACACAATGGTGAATATTAACATGGATATGATTGGAAGAGCTGATGATAAGTACAAAACAAGTTCAAAATTCAGCTATGTAATAGGTTCTGATAGATTAAGCAAAGATCTACACAAATTCAACGAGACAATCAATAATAAATATTCACATCTTTTACTTGATTATACATACAATGCCGAGAATGATCCGAATAGATATTACTACCGTTCTGATCATTACAACTTTGCTGAAAAAGGAATTCCTGCAATTTTCTTTTTTAGTGGTGTTCATGAGGATTATCACCGAATCACTGATGACATAGAGAAAATTCAATTCGTAAAATACAAGAACATAGTAAGACATATTTTTCTTTTAACTTGGGGACTAGCCAATCGCGAAGAAAAACTTGTTCTAAACTAACAAAAAAATTCCCTTAGAGAATTTACGAAGTATTAGTGACAATAAGTCGTTCAAGAATACAAAACCTGGAATAAAGATTTAATTTGTCAATACGGCTTTAGTATAATATCGATTCATACGAGCTATATTCTCAATAGAAATTTCTTTTGGACATTCCGCTTCACAAGCAGCAATATTTGAGCAGGTTCCAAATCCTTCCTGGTCCATTTGATTGACCATATTAACAACTCTGCGATCATTTTCTACAGCGCCTTGTGGCAATAATCCAAGATGTGAAACTTTTGCTGCAACAAACAACATCGCCGAACCATTTGGACATGCTGCTACACAAGCACCACATCCAATACATGCAGCCGCATCAAATGCTTTTGCCGCGATCTCTTTTTCTACTGGAATAGAATTTCCATCAACTGCCTGACCTGTATTGACCGAAATATAACCACCTGATTGAATAATTCTGTCAAATGATGAACGATCAACTACGAGATCCTTAACGACTGGGAATGACTTGGCTCTAAACGGTTCTACAACAATCGTATCGCCATCCTTAAAATGTCTCATGTGAAGCTGACAGGTTGTTGTTCCACCATTGGGTCCATGCGGCCTGCCATTAATAACCATGCTGCACGAACCACAGATTCCTTCACGACAGTCATGATCAAAAGCAATTGGGTCTTCTTTTTTTTCCAGTAGTTGCTGATTCAACACGTCCATCATTTCCAAAAATGACATATGCTCATTTGCCTCCACCTGATATTTTTCAAGATTACCTTTGGATGAATTATTTTTCTGCCTCCAGACCTTTAAGTTCAACTTCATATTCATGGCGTAAAAGTACTTTAAGTAGTAATAAATAAAAAGAGATTAAGGTTTCTGTTTTGACATTTGATTTTTAAGAAATCTGGCATTTTTCTTTATTCCTTCAAATCCTGTCCTTTTAATGGCTGATTTTTGGCTAATAGTATTCCAGGATTCCTCTTCCAGTTCCAACCAGTAATCGAGATCGCGTTTGATAAAATCCCGGGTATTGAATTCTTCTTCTTCCGTTTTTTTGGCAAAACTATTCCAGGGACATACTTCTTGGCAAATGTCGCATCCAAATAGCCAATTGTCCATTTTATCACTAAACTCATCGGCGATATTCTTTCTTAATTCAATCGTAAGATAGGATATACATTTAGAAGCATCCAATAGGTATCCATCTTGATGTATCGCATTCGTTGGACAAGCTTCGATACATCTTTTGCAGGTTCCACAAAAATCTTTGATAGGTGCAGAATATTCAAACTCAAGATCTGTCAATATACACATTAAAAAAAAGTATGAACCTATCTGAGGCGTAATGCTTAAAGTATTTTTACCACTCCAGGAAACTCCACTTTTTTCAGCCCACACTCTCTCCATAATGGGCGCGGAATCAACAAATGCACGAAATTGAATATCACCGTATTTACTCATCATCCATTGATGAAGTTTTTTCGCCTTATTTTTTAAGACTTTATGATAATCACTGCCATAAGCATATCTGGATATTTTAGCATTATCAGAATGTTGTTGATCCTGATAATAGTTCAATGTAAGAACAATTACTGATTTGCAACCGGGCATCAATCTTGTTGGATCAATTCTTAAATCAAAGTAGTGTTCCATATAACTCATATCTCCATGGTAATTTTTATTTAACCATTGTTCCAATTGATGGGCCTCTTTGTCTAACGCAACAGCTTTGCTTACACCAACGGATTGAAATCCAAGTCTCAGAATTTCAGCTTTAAGATCTACAGTAGAATGAAACATTATTATTAACAAAAGTACGGTTCAAATACATCCCGTTTGTCACAATATTTAGACTTTAAGAATCCTTAAATTAATTCTATCTTTGGCACTTAGTAAAGGAAAATGGATTTCATAAGGCAGATTATTGATTTTATCTTACATATTGATAAACACTTAGTAGAACTTACCACCCAGTATGGTATATATATTTATTTTATACTGTTTACGATTTTATTTTGTGAGACAGGTCTGGTTGTTACAGCAATTCTTCCCGGAGACAGTCTTTTATTTGCAGCAGGAGCCTTATCTTCAAGTGGCAATTTAAATTTATGGTATGTCATGATTTTTATGATTGTTGGAGCAATTCTCGGAAATCAATGTAACTTTTATATAGGTAGATGGTTAGGTCCACGATTAACGACAATGAATACAAAATGGATCAATAAGGAATATATTGAAAGAACCCAAAGGTTTTATGAAAAGCACGGAGGAAAAGCATTAATCATCGGTCGTTTTCTTCCGATAATAAGAACGTTTGTTCCACTTGTTGCAGGAATTGGAAAAATGAATGCGGGCAAATTTTTATATTATAACATAGTTGGTGCATTGGTATGGATCATTCCACTTACTTCTGTTGGATACTGGTTTGGTAATATTCCATTTGTCAAGAATAATTTCACCGTAGTAATACTTATAATAATTGTTGTGAGTGCAATGCCTCTATACATTGGACTTTGGAACAGAAAGAAATTAATGAAGAAAGTAGATGAGTTTCAATAAAACTTTGTCATGAAAAAACTTATCTCTCTTAAATATAAGCCAATATTAATTTTTGTTTTAATTATTGCATTCTTTAGTGTACTAAAAGCAATATTTCACTTTAATCTTCCTGATCAACTAAGTGGCGGTATAAGATGGCTGGGATTAATTGCGATGATGGCATTGGGAATTCACCATCATAAAGTAACTGTATGGATTATCATCAGCATGTTTGTCGGTGCAGAAATCGGATATGATTTTCCGGCAGTTGCGCAGCAATTGAATATTTTTTCTAAGATATTTATCAAACTAATAAAATGTGTTATTGCACCTTTATTGTTTGGAACATTGATAGTCGGAATTGCAGGACATTCTAATCTGAAGCAAGTAGGAAGATTGGGATGGAAGTCATTATTATATTTCGAAGTAGTTACTACAATTGCACTTGCCGTTGGACTGATAGCAATTAATATCAGCAAAGCCGGAACCGGAATCACTCAAATTAATAGTAGTGAAGCGATTCCGGCAACCATAAAGCAACAAGGATGGAAAGAACTTGTACTTCATGTGTTTCCTGATAATTTTATTAAAGCCATTTCGGAAGGACAGGTATTGCAGATTGTAGTATTTACTTTACTATTTGCAATAGCAATGATGTTTGTTAGTAAAGAGACTCGCAAACCCTTTTTGACTTTTGCAGAGTCCTTGTCTTCTATAATGTTTAAGTTCACCGATATCATTATGAAGATGGCGCCGCTTGCAGTTGGCGGAGCGATTGCATACACAATTGCCAATATGGGAATAGATGTAATGCGGAATCTTATTAGTTTATTAGCAACTTTGTATGTTGCATTAATAGTATTTGTTTTAGTTGTGTTCGTGCCATTAATCATCTTCTTAAAAATTCCGATCAGAAGATTTATCAATCACGTTACAGAACCTATAAGTATAGCCTTTGGGACAGCAAGTTCAGAAGCAGCATTACCACTTGCTATGGAAAACATGGAGAAATTCGGAGTCAGCAGAGAGGTAGTAAGTTTTGTATTGCCAACAGGTTTAAGTTTTAATTTAGACGGAACAACTTTATATCTGGCATTGGCTTCAATCTTTGTTGCACAAGCTGCCGGAATTGAACTGACAATTGGCCAACAGATAATAATGATGCTGACGCTCATGTTAACAAGCAAAGGTGTTGCAGGAGTAGCAAGAGCTTCTTTAGTCATTTTAGCTGCAACAGCATCTTCATTTGGATTACCCGAATGGCCGATTGCTGCAATACTTGGAATTGATGCTTTAATGGACATGGGAAGAACTGCTGTAAATACTTTGGGTAACTGTCTTGCAACAGTAGTCATTGGTAAATGGGAGAACGAACTTAATATTCCTAAAACCAAAAACGAAGAATTGGTGTGAAAGTCAATATTGAATCCAGCTGGATGATTCTTCAGGATGAATTTGAAAAAGAATATTTCCAAAAAATAAAGAACACCTTAATCTCTGATCGCAAAGAAGGTAAAGTAATTTTTCCGCCGGGCAATTTAATCTTCAATGCATTTAACACTACAGCTTTTGAAAAAGTAAAAGTTGTAATACTGGGACAAGATCCTTATCATAATGAAGGAGAGGCGATGGGATTAAGCTTCTCAGTGCCAAAGGCAAAAAAAATTCCTCCTTCATTACAGAATATTTATAAAGAAAATAAATCGGATCTCGGTTTTGAAATTCCCACACACGGCGATCTTAGCTCCTGGGCACAACAAGGAGTCTTATTGCTCAATGCGAGCTTAACAGTAATTCAAAATTCACCCAATTCACATAGTAAGATTGGTTGGTATCAGTTCACCGATGCAGCCATAAGCAAACTTTCTTCTCTGCGTACAAATCTTGTCTTTATGCTCTGGGGAAATTTTGCAAAGCAAAAGAAAATTCTCATTGACCCCAACAAACATTTGATTCTTGAAGCAGCACATCCTTCACCTTTAGCGGGTGGTGCATTTTTTGGTTGCAAACATTTTAGCCGATGTAATGAATATCTAAGAGAGAAAGGAATAGTTGAGATTGATTGGGCAATTAAGTAATAGATGTAAACAGATTTCAAGATGATAGCTAAAAATAAATATTTTTGAATTATTTCTCTTACATGTATTATTATAGATTAAATAATACTATGAAAC
>JABFRV010000145.1 GCA_013140975.1 Saprospiraceae bacterium | reverse complement strand
CATCTTCAGATACAGTATTCTGAGACTCAAAATTATAATTATAAAAATTAATTAAAATATTTTTAGCTATTAATGAACCCCTATAAGAGGTCTCCAGAGCTATTGACAATAATTCCTGTTGATCTTGTATTGTTAAAGCTCTAATATTCTTGCCTTCAATATGAATTTTTTGGTTAATAAAGTTAATGTATGTTTTAAAATTATTTATTGCAGCAAGATCAAATTCATCTATTAATAATATGTTATGTAAAGAATTTAGATAATTGTTTGCACTATTATATAGACCCTGATTAAGGTACTCTAATGCAATATTAAAAGAAGAGCTTAGTGACTTCTTCCTATTGTAAAGATCAAGTCTATACTCAAGCTGATCCTGATCATTTAACTCTATATCAGTATGTGTTTTCATTAAATAATCATCTATTGTTGAGTGATACTTTTGAATCTTTGATAATAATTGCAACTCGATCTGGGTTCTATTATTATTAGTTAATTGAAGGTTATTAAGTTGCAATATACTCTCAGATGAAAGATATTTTTGAACTAACTTTGAAAGTTCTTCATTATTTAAGGACACAAGATTTAAGTTGGGGTTTTGGAATAAAAGATCTAATTGCAATTGATCTGTGAAAAGATCATTTCTTTCGATAATTACTTTTGCCAATTCTTTACTTACATTCGGAGATAAATTCAAAATTTCAGTCCACAAATTACTATTAAAAGAAGTTGAGCTATTAATTAAATTCAAATAATAAGATGTTAATCCATTATCTAATAATTGATTTAGACTTGATTCCAGAACTTGAACCTGATTCTTTAGATTATCAATATTTTGAAACAATTGCACCCATGAGGTCCCATCTGTTCCTGTACCCGAAGTTATACAAGTATTATTACTTGAAGCCTTATTAATTAAGCCAGTATTGATAACATTTACTGGGATCTGATCTTGAATTGAACCATTATAGTGGTATTCCAAAGAACTTATACCTTTATTATTAATATTTACTGCTCCATTTTGAGTAAAGCTATTTCCAGCAGGCTTAGCATCATAATTATGAGGAGTTCCAATTTTACCATTATTCTCTATCAAAATATCGTTTGTATTATTTATATTACTATTACAAACAATAAATAAGTTATCATGTAAATTCTCGACCTTTATACCTGATGAATTACTACTAAAACTATTAAATGGACCGATTAAATTTTTTTCAATCACATCAGTTAATACCAATTGAATCCCTGTCAATGGATCCGAATTTAATCCCTTATTAAACTGATTTCCCCTTATTTTAAAACCAGTAGCGTCATTAATTAATATGCCCTTTCTTGAAAAACCACCAGTCCCATTGCTATTAAAAATACAGCTAGATACTGAAAAATTATCTACTTCCTCAACTCTAATTCCATTACTAAAGTTCTCAAATGTAGCAGTTACAAAAAATGGCCTACTTACACTGTGAGTCCAAGAATAAATACCTTCTTTATAGCCTTTTATTGTGCCTCCACTAACTCTAAATCCGGCACTTACAGCGTCGATTCCTCTATTAAATATTGTTGAAGTTTTAGAATTATTTAAGTGAGATTGAAGAATATATGTATTTTTATTATCAAAAAGATTAAAGCCAACAAACCAACTGCTCCAAGGCATATCAGAATTTGTTGTTATTTTAGATAATAGAAAATTTACCTTAGAAGTTGGAGATCCAACTAATACTCCAGTAGGATTATTTAATAATTCAGAAGAACCATTCACAACCAAATCCATTGATGCTTTATTTCCAGTGTAAAATGTTGAATTAGAAAGAACATCATCATCGCCAATTGCGATTTTTGCTCGAATCACATTTGAGCTCGAAATATTTATTACACTAAAGTCAGTATTGCTTGAGGAAATTCTACAATGTATTCCCTTCCAAAATCCACCTTCCTCTTCATTATAAGCGCAACTTGAAGAAGCTTCACTCAGTGTAAGAGTAGAGCTGATTACATTTAAAGTACCTCCTTCTTCTACTATAATTCCCGCTCTTGGATTAAAACTAACTGTACAAGAATTTATGTTAAGTGTTGCACCACTCTTAACTAATATGGAATTTGAGATAATTTTGTTAGTATTCCATATTGTTATTCCTGAAATAATTTCTAATTTTTCGATAATAGCATTACTAAAGAAAAGTAGAGAGGAATTTTTAAGACGATTAGCTTGACCTTGAGTCAATGTCTTATTACCACAACTATGGGGATAATATGACATCAAGTTGAGGTAACTTGGTGCATACGGGTCTCCGTTACATCCCGTGGTTGCGCCAAATATTTTACATATTGCTTCATTGTAAAAAATATTATCAGTTCTATTACCAGCATTGCATACTGTTTTAGGTTCATTTAATGTCCAAAAATCTGCAGGAGTATCACATACCTGATCGCCACTTGATCCACAATTACTTCCATCAACACATTCCATTGAGCATCTACATTCATGTGTATGATGTAATCCTAATACATGGCCAAATTCATGTGCTAAGGTAGGTATATCAGTAACTGAACTGTAAACTTTGTTCGTCCATTTGTAAGCTGCACCTCCAAATCCAGAAATATTAAACCGATCATAAAGATAAACATTTATCGCGTCTTCACATTCATAATCATCTTGTTCCAATGCATAATGAACCACATTATTGAACATTTCATCATCTTGTACTTAAATTATTTTAACTACTTCGAAGTAAATACCATAAGGATTAAAAACTTCACTTAGTTTTTTTAATGCATTATATTCTGCACTAGGAGTATAACCTGAGCCATCAGCACGCTCTATTAAATATAATACAATTTTAATTCTCAAAATATCGTTATTCATGTCTGACCAATTCGAATAAGCAGTACAATCATAAGGTGGGAGAAAATCCTTATTATTTGAAATTTTTCGATTTTCTGCCCCACAATTAATTTGGCTATAGGCGTCGTTTAAAATTATTAAAAAAAGAAAAAGATATTTATTCATAGTTTAATATTTTAAACAAAAGTAATGTAATCCTACTAAATTAAAGACACAAGCCAAATTTATTTTTATTGCATAAACATAATTTTTCGAACAATTCGCCTTATTTTGCCTTGTTATATATTGGATTTATGCCATGAACCAAAGGACTATCGCTCAGGAAATTGAAATGCAGGGTGTGGGACTCCATACAGGGGTTAAGGTGAATATGCGCTTTAAGCCCGCTGAGGAAAATACAGGCATTCGATTTTGCCGTATTGATCTTCCTGACAGGCCTATAATACCCGCTGATGTCAGTAAAGTTATATCAACCAACCGGGGAACTACCCTACAGGAAGGAGTTGCACAGGTCTGGACAGTGGAACATACGCTATCAGCTCTTCATGGTCTTAGTATTGACAATGTATTTATAGAATTAGATGGACCTGAAATCCCCATTTTAGATGGTTCCTCGATCTTATTTGTAGAAGCCTTTCTCAATGCAGGAATAATCGAACAGGAAGCTGAAAGAGAATATTTTGAAATCACTGAGCCCATCTCATTTGAAGATGAAGAGACAGGAGCCGAATATGTTGCCGTTCCTTCAGATGAATTCGAGATTACAACGATGATAGATTTCAATTCTAGCATTCTTGGTCAACAATTTGCAAGCCTAGATCATATTGAAGATTATAAAAATCAAATTGCTCCTTGCAGGACTTTTGTCTTTGTTCATGAGCTTGAGAATTTATTAAATCAAAACCTGATTAAGGGAGGTGACATTGATAATGCGATTGTCATTGTAGATAGAATGATGAGTCAGGAAGAACTTGATAATCTCGCAAAAAAATTAAACAAACCTTCTGTAAGGGTTGAAAGAGAAGGGGTGCTAAACACAATTCAGCTAAAATACCCTAACGAGCCCGCCCGTCATAAATTACTTGATGTAATCGGTGACCTCTCATTGGTAGGAAAGCCCATCAAGGGAAAAATTGTTACAAAAAAATCCGGCCATAAATCGAACATAGAATTTGCAAAAATTCTTAAGAAAAAATACCTGGAATCCAAAAAACTAAAGGGCATTCCCATTTATGACCCCAATCAGATTCCCGCAGTTGATGTCGTGCAAATTCAAAAGCTTCTACCGCACAGATATCCCTTTTTAATGGTTGATAAAATTATTGAATTAAGTCAAACCCATGTTGTTGGAATTAAGAATGTAACTGCAAATGAAGAGTTATTCCAAGGTCATTTTCCGGGAAATCCAATTTTTCCCGGAATGATGCAACTTGAAGCATTAGCACAAGCCGGAGGGGTATTAGCGCTAAGTTTGCAGGAAGATAAAGGCAAATGGGATACTTATTTTTTGAAAGTCGATAATGCCAAATTCAGACAAAAAGTCTTACCCGGAGATACCCTAATACTAAAAATGGAACTGGCTTCTCCCATTAGAAGAGGCTTGGTTATCATGAATGGCACGGCTTATGTAGGTAATAGGGTGGTTTGTGAAGCGGAATTAACTGCACAGATCATAAAGAGAGAATCATGATATCGATACAAACAAATATCAGTCCCGGAGCTAAAATTGGAACAGGAACAAAGATTGAGCCCTTTGTTACGATCAATTCCGACGTAGTTATCGGTCAAAACTGTTGGATTGGGCCATATGCAACAATTATGGACGGTAGTAGAATTGGTAATAATTGTAAGATTTTCCCCGGTGCAGTTGTAGGCGCTATTCCCCAGGATCTAAAATATGCAGGTGAAAACAGCATCTTGGAAATCGGGGATAACACGACGGTTAGAGAGTTCGCTACTTTAAATCGCGGTACAAAAGCAACCATGACTACTAAAATAGGGTCTAATTGCCTTCTTATGGCCTATGCACATGTTGCCCATGATTGTGTTATTGGAAATCATGTTATTCTTGCTAATAATGTAAATTTAGCGGGACATATAATTATTGATGATTACGCCATTTTGGGTGGCTTAACTGCTGTTCATCAATTTGTTAAAATTGGCGCACATGCAATGATTGGTGGAGGGTCGCTTGTAATGAAAGATGTTCCACCGTTTGCCAAAGCTGCCAGAGAACCACTTTCTTATGAAGGAGTAAATTCCGTAGGACTTAGAAGAAGAGGTTTTGAGAAAGAACAGATTAATAGAATTCACGACATTTATAGGTTTCTTTTTATCAAACATAGAAATATTTCAAAGGCTATTACGGATATTCAAAATAATCTTCCTGATTCAGAAGAGAAAACCAAAATACTTCATTTTATAAGTCAATCTGAACGAGGTTTAATGAAAGGAATTCGTAGATAATCGATGAAAATTGTAGCC
Organism: Saprospiraceae bacterium; assembly: GCA_013140975.1. Classification (GTDB taxonomy): domain Bacteria; phylum Bacteroidota; class Bacteroidia; order Chitinophagales; family Saprospiraceae; genus Vicinibacter. Next base: position 21,262 of record JABFRV010000145.1, on the reverse strand, counting down.
CAAGCCCTAAGCAAGCGATTTACTTTGCGCGAATGGGTTTTTAAAGATCTTAATTTTGAATTTAATCAGGGATGTAAGTATGGAATATCCGGTCCTAACGGCTCCGGGAAATCAACACTTATGAGCATTCTTTCCGGAATCAATCTACCGAGTAAAGGCTCTCTTCAATATTACAATGATAAGTTACTGATTGAACCCATGCAGTGGTATAAATTTATCAGCATTGCTACACCCTATTCTGATATCATTGATTATTTAACTTTAGATGAATTGATTGATTTTTATCTTCAATTCAAGTCATTTCAGAAAAAATTAAACAAAGAAGATTTTTTACAAATTGTATATCTTAAAGAACAAAGAAATAAATTTATAAAGCATTTTTCTTCAGGAATGAAACAACGACTTAAGCTTGGTCTTGCTATTCTTTCAGATTCAGATGTTTTGTTTTTGGATGAACCTGGGACGAATTTAGATGATCAGGCTTTAGATTGGTATTATGATCTGCTAAATAAAAACACAGTTGATAAATTGGTCGTTGTAGCTTCTAATGAGAAAAGAGATTTTATTTCTTGCAATGACATTATTGAACTATAATGAATAAAATAAATTTCAATACCTATTTATTAGGAAGAAATGCACTCGTTTTTTAACTGCGTAAGTAAAAAAATAACTTTAACTATATTCTTATAGATAGCTTGATAGTTCTCAATTCATAATGTAAATTATCAATTGTAATTATAAACAAATCAATTATTATGTAGCATTTCCAGATAAACAGTAATCAGTCTGCTACTTTTTTAGAAGATAAAAAAAATGCCCGGGAACCACCCCGGGCTAATAAACCAATCTCATGAAAAGGTATGAAAAGACGAAGCCTCTTTAATCTACATTGTCGTGAAGAAATGAACTTTCCTGCCTGATCTCTCCTTTGTCCTCTTCGATAAATATTCGATTTCTGGATGTTGGAGACTCTGAAGACGATGGCAAATTATCCAAACGCACATTTTTCCTTTCATACGCTGGTGTGTTTTCGGTATCTGCCAGATTGCGACCTTCAGTTAATGGACGTAGCGGATTTGCATTCAAGCTTCCAAATAATGTAGGTGTAACTATATTTTGATCAATAGATTTACTTTCTTTTTTAGGAATGTTGGACTCGAAGAGTTGTCTTTCAGAAACTCTTTCAGGAACTGAAGAATTTACATTAAAATTGCTCGTAAGTTCTTCTTCAAAATCAAAAACTCTAGCAGGATCCTGTATCTTGGTTTCTGCAAAAATATCAGGTTTAATTTCATCGGTTAGGCTAACCCTAATTTCTTCCTTAACCTTATCCTCACGATTTTTATAACCGGTTGAAAAGCCAGTTGCTATTAATGTTACGCTAATTTTATCATCAAGGTTTTCGTCGACGCAAGAACCCCAGATCAGATCTGTATCATATCCTGCTTCTTGCTGAATATACTCCGTGATTTCAGCTACTTCATCCATTGTAATTTCAGGATTTCGGCCTGTTGTAATATTTAATAATATATGACGTGCACCGCGAATATCATTATCTTCTAATAATGGTGAATTCAGGGCTTCTTCGATGACTTTTCTAGAACGGTTTTCTCCAGATGCAAGGGCTGATCCCATAATCGCAACTCCGCTATTTTTCATTACGAAATTAACATCTTCGAAATCTACATTTATGTATCCGGGAACAGTAATAATTTCTGCAATACCTTTTGCAGCTGTTGTTAAAATACTATCTGCAATAGCAAATGCCCCTGACATTGAAAGATTGCCATACATTTCTCTCAATTTATTGTTTGAAATAACAATAAGAGCATCAACATTGGATTTTAATTGTTCAAGTCCTTCACTGGCTAATCTTGATCTTCTTGGGCCTTCAAATTGAAAAGGTAATGTAACAATACCAACTGTTAGTATTTCAAGTTCTCTAGCCGCTTTAGCAATTAAAGGTGCTGCTCCTGTTCCGGTGCCACCACCCATACCGGCAGTTATAAATAACATTTTAGTTTCTTTTTCTAGAAACCTTTTTAATTCTTCAATAGATTCGACACAAGCCTGCATCCCGACTTCAGGATTATTACCAGCTCCCCGTCCAACAGTTAGGATAGGTCCTAACTGAATTTTATGAGGTACCGTACTGGTTTCAAGGCTTTGAATATCTGTGTTACAAATAGCAAAGTCAACTCCTCGAATCCCTTGTTCATACATATGCGTAACCGCATTTGTTCCGGAACCTCCTACACCAAGGACCTTAATTATTCCGGTTTGACTCATATTTAAATTTTGCATATCTATTACAGCCGTAAAGTTACTGATTTATATATTAAAAAAACAAATAAATTATTAATTTTTTTTATATGTATTAGAATTCTCTATCGGGATGATCCTCGAAGAAACCCCGTAAGGAACTAAGCCCCTTTTCTACAGTTACACTAAACCAGTTGGAACTTTTAGCCTCTTCAGCCATTACAGGTTCTGGCATATCTGTCTCTTCCAAATCCATAACCGGACCTTGCTTCTGAATATTTGCAAATTTTTCAACCGGTACCACCTTCTTTAGACCTTCAATTAGCAAGCCAACGCTTGTTGCAAACATTGGATTTCTGATCTCATCCTGATATTGTGAAGAAAGATGCATTGTTGGAAGTCCAATTCTTGCTGCTAATCCAGTTCTATATTCTGCTAAAAGGTCAATATTTTTAAGAAGTGATCCACCTCCTGTTAAAACTATTCCAGCATCCAGCTTGTTTTCAAATCCACTTCGATGTATATCCCACATCACGTATTCAAAAATTTCTTCTACCCTTGCTTGTATGATTTTTGCCAGATTTTTTTCTGAAATTTCCTTTGGCTCCCTTCCCATCAAACCGGGAATCGTGATAATTCTATTATCTACAATTTCGTCCGCTAATGCAGATCCAAATCTAACTTTTAATTTTTCAGCATATTCCTGGGTTGTAGAACAACCTGCTTTAATATCTTTTGTGATCATGTTACTGCCCAAAGGAATTACTGAAGTATATCGTATAATACCTTCATTATAAATTGTAACATCGGTAGTACCACCTCCTATATCAACCATTACAACTCCTGCTTCTTTCTCATCTTTTGATAACACAGATTCTGCGGAAGCCAGAGGCTCCAATGTCATACCTGCATATTCCAATCCTGCTTTTTCAATACATCTTTGTATATTTTGTGCAGCTGATGTATTGCCGGTGATAATATGAAAATTAGATTGTAGTCTTGCACCTGACATTCCAATTGGTTCTTGAATTCCTTCTTCCTGATCTACTGTAAATTCTTGCGGAATCACATGTAGAATCTGATCCCCAGGAGGCAAAGCAATTTTGTACATATCATCAATCAATTTCTGTACATCTTCTTTGGTAATCTCATCCTGGAAATTTGTGCGTAATAACAATCCCTGATGTTGAATACTTTTTATGTGTTGACCAGCGATGCCGACATAAACTTTATGAATTTCAGTATGGCTCATTTTTTCTGCCAAATCAATAGCATCTGAAATCGCTTTTACCGTTTTATCAATGTTTGAAACAACACCACGTATTACACCATCAGAACTTACTTTTCCGTAACCCAGAATTTCAATTTTATTTAAAATATTTTTTCTTCCAACTACGACACAGACTTTGGTTGTCCCAATATCTAGTGCTGCAATGATGTTCTGATTATAATTCATTTTTGTTTCCATAGAATGAAGTTTTAAAGATTGATTAATTATGATTGATTAATATTTTTAACACCAACTACTTGGTTTTTTACTTTTAAGTTTAAAGTCTGATAGACATTCCATCCTTCGTATCGTAATCCTTCCTTATAAAAAAACTTTAGTTTGTCTAATTTCTCAAAAATTTCTGTTGCATTTCCCATTTCAATTTTCTCATATCCTATTTTCGGAACCAGGGTAATCTCCCCTTGACTATCAATATCAAGTTGTTCAATCAATGATTTAATAAATGGATCTTTGGATATTTCATTTACAACATAAAATGCATCCTTGAATTTAGAATTACTCCTTGCCCAAATGTCTCTACCTTGAAAAGGAGTTTCAATTCCTGTAACTACAGGAACCCTTGCTGAATAATTAATTGAAGCAGGTATTTTCTTTCCTTCAATATCTACATAATACTGATCTCCATCTGGAGTCATAACTCTAAATAATGGGTCTCTCTGATATACATCAATATGTAAATTTTCTAAGGCATCAAAATAAACTTCACTATGATGTACTACCTGAATTGATTCCAAAGCGGATTCAAGACCTGAAACTTTTAACGACTGCAAAGGTATCTTTCTCCAATCTTTTTTATAAAACTCTTGAACATACTTATGGATATCTTTCTCCTGAATTAATAAATTTTCAACAGATGGCTTAAATACTTTTATAATTAATTGCCTTGGCCTTAGTTTATCTTGTAATCTTATTGATCTTATCCAGATTATTCCTACAATAATCATAGACAATAAATACAGTGTAATAAATATACCAAGTTTCAGTTTTGCATTCATCAGCTTAGTATTTTTTTAATGTCATTTCTAAGATTCGAAAGATCACCAGCTCCAAGTAGTGCAACTACATCAAGCGATCTTGATCGCAAAGAATCAACAAGTTGATTCTTTGTAACAAAGGACTTATTTTTACTTTTCATTTTGTCCAATATTGTTAATGAGCTAATTCCTTCAATAGGCTTTTCTCTCGCCGGATATAACTCTACAAGTATTGTTTCATCTAAAAGATCTAATACATTACCAAATTCACTTGCAAAATCTCTTGTTCTTGAAAATAAATGTGGCTGAAATACTCCTGTAATTTTCCGATTCGGATAACATGACCTTAAAGCTTCAATGGCAGCTTTTAATTCTTCCGGATGATGCGCATAGTCATCTATCAATACTTGGTTTTTCTCATGTATCCATTCAAACCTCCTTTGAATTCCTTTAAAACTCACGAGTCCTTCCCGAACCTGTTCTTCTGTTAATCCTAACTCCAATGCAACACGTATTGCAGCAGTTGCATTATAAATATTATGTCTGCCTGGAAATCGAATATTTAATTCTTCAATTATTCGATCTTTCTCATCAACATAAGTAAAATTAGTCCAGGAATTATGAATCTGATTAATACTGCACATAACATCTGCATCTTTCATACCATATGTCAGAAGTTTAGTATTTGTTGAAATGCTACTTCTAAATGTTTGCAAATCAGTTTCATTAATAACATCGCTCATCAGAACCAATCCATCATCAACCAATGAGGCAAATTCGATATATGACTTTACCATTTCATCTCGCGTGGAATAAATATCTAAATGATCCGCGTCCAATGATCCTATGATCGCAACATCGGGTCTCAATTTTAAAAATGATCTGTCAAATTCATCCGCTTCCTCTATCATCCATTGACCTCCGGTATCAACGTAATTGGAATTATAATTACTAGATACGCCTCCGAGAAATGCAGTTATTGAGAAATTACTATGTGCCAATAAGTGTGTTAATAGAATACTGGTACTTGTCTTACCATGTGTACCTGCGACAGCAATATTATTATGCTGTGCTGTAATCTTACCTAGTATTTCAGATCTTTTATTCATTTCAATTCCTGATTGAATGAAATAGTTATACAACAGACTTTCCTTAGGAATAGCAGGAGTCCAAATAACAAAATCAATTGCCTTTGAAATCAACTCGATACTATCCTTATAAATAATTTTAATTCCTAATTTTTCTAAATCTGTTGTCGTTTCACTTTCCGTTCTGTCATATCCACTTATTACATAATTTCTCTTATGGAAATAGCGAGCCAATGCAGACATGCCTATGCCTCCTATACCTAAGAAAAAAATATGTTTATAATTCTTCAATTTATACTTTGCTATTTTTTAAAATTTCCATTGCTATATCTTTCGCCGCGTTTGGCTTCGAAATTTTTGCTAAATTTATTTTCATTTTATGTCGCAATGATTCATTGTTTAAAAGATCCAAAGCGACTTTTAATAATTTACCTTCGACTTCATTGTCAGATATCATTAAAGAGGCTTCTTGTCTTACTAATGCCAATGCATTTTTAGTTTGATGATCCTCCGCTACATTTGGTGATGGCACTAAAATGGCTGGAATACCTGTAACTGCTAATTCAGATATAGTAATTGCACCAGCCCTTGTTATTGCTACATCACTAATTGCATATAACCAATCCATATTCTCTATAAATGGCAGTGCTTTGACATGAGGCAGATTAGAGACTGGATGAGATTTATACTCATCCCAATACATTTTTCCTGTCTGCCAAAGCAACTGTACATCATTCAATCCACTTAATAGATTATAAGAATTCGCTATTTCGCGATTCAATGTTCTTGCACCAAGGCTTCCTCCTAAAACTACAATGGTTCTCTTGTTAGAATCAAGATTAAAAAAAGAATACGCTTCCCTTTTATTAATTGTATTGCTAAGAGAAGAACGTACAGGATTACCTAATAACATCAACTTAGAAGTCGAAAAAAACTTATCCATATTCTCAAATGCAACAAATATTTTTTTTGCATGTGATGAAATAAGTTTGTTCGTAATTCCCGCGTAAGAATTTTGCTCCTGAATATAAATTGGAATTTTCATCCAGGCAGCAACTCGTAGCACGGGACCACTTGCATATCCTCCAACACCGAGAACAGCATCGGGCCTAAAACTTCGTAGCAACTTAAAAGATTTCCATAAAGAATCTATTAATCTAAATACTAACGCAACATTGTAAACGCTGAATTTCCTTTGAAACCCACCAATATTTAATCCTATAATATCATATCCTGCTTTTGGAACAGCAGTCATCTCTAATTTCGTCTTAGCACCTACAAAAAGTATTTCTGTTGTTGGCTCTAAAACTTTTATGGCATCTGCAATTGCTATTGCAGGATACACATGACCTCCTGTCCCACCACCACTAATGACTATCTTCATTTTGATCCGTCGATTCTACTTCTTCCGTTGAAGGAGTATTTTCAATACTTAAAGAACTAATATGTTTACTAACGCTTATTATCATTCCAAATGCAAAACTTGTAAACAATAAAGACGTTCCTCCCATACTAATATATGGCAAAGTCTGACCAGTCACTGGTACCAATCCTACTGAAACTGCCATATTTACAAATGCCTGCATCACAATACTAAATCCCAATCCAATTGTAAGTATTGCTCCAAATGCTTTTGGAGATTTAGTAACAATTGAAATACAATGCATCATTAAAGCGAGATACAAAAGGATTAATATTAATGCACCAAACAATCCATACTCTTCACAAAATATAGCATAGATAAAATCTGCATAAGAGTATGGTATAAAATTACGCAACATACTTCTTCCCGGTCCCGCGCCAAAGAAACCACCATTGGCAATTGCAATTTTTGCTTGTTCAGCCTGATAATTTTCTGCAGCCGGGTTAAAAAAATCAGAAACTCGATTAACCCAAGTTGAAACACGAACAGCATCAGGAAAAAGTTGTCCAATATAAATCAATAGACCAAATAAAATAATCCCTAATCCTAATAAAATTAAAATATATTTTATCTTTATCCTACCTACAATCAACATAATTATGCTACAAACAAATAATAATGCTGCAGTAGAAAAATTTGAAGGCGCAATTAATCCACATACAATTAATACAGGTAATAAAATGGGCATGAATGCCGTTTTAAAATCCTTTATTATCTCTTGTTTAGCTGCAATAGATCTTGCCAAATAGGTTATTAATGCAATTTTTGCAAAATCTGAGACCTGAAATGTTATATTGAGAATTGGAATATTAATCCATCTTTTTGCAGAATTAATACTTACACCTCCTATTAAAGTAAATATCAATAAGGCAATAGCAAATAGTAGCATAAAGGGAGCGAATCGATTAAATATAATATAATCATGATTGCCTACGTACCATACAATAAATAATCCTAAAAGAATATATGGCAAATGTCTAAAAATTAAAAAGACAGTTGAATCCATACTGTACTTTGTTAATGCTACACTCGTTGAGTATACTGCCAAAAGGGACAAGAGTGATAAAATTCCAATCAAGGCCCACAAAAATTTTGCGCCTCTAATTTCTTGCTCCAAAAAACTATTTAGCTGCTTCATGAATCCTAATTGGTTTTAAGTTTTAAAACTTCGTTTCTAAATTCATCACCTCTGTGCATATAATTCTTAAATAAATCAAAACTTGCGCAAGCCGGAGAAAAAAGAACGGTATCTCCTTCTTTCGAAATTTTATTACATACATTCACACATTCCTGAATTGAATGCGTATCAACTACTGTTACATAAGGTGAAAAATAATCAATTAATTTACTATTATCAACTCCTAATGTGACTAATGTTTTTACCTTTTCTTTTACCAATGGAAGTAAAATTGAATAATCATTTCCTTTATCTTGTCCACCGGCGATCCAAATAACATTTGATTTCATCGCATCCAATGCCCAATATACGGAATCAACATTCGTGGCTTTGCTATCGTTTATGTATTCTACACCATCAATTGAAGTAATTGATTCAAGCCTATGAGGGTCATTTACAAACGAATTAATAGCCAATTGGATAGCTCCTTTTGTTAAACCCAGAATAGTACATGCCTTCACGGCGCATGCAACGTTCATTGCATTATGTTTTCCTTTAAGGGTCGAATGTTTTAAACTTGGACCTTCAGTCTCATTTATATAAATAAGTTCTTCAGTTGTCAATTCAGACTGTATCCAAGAAATCTGACTTGATAAGTTAATCGAAGAATAAGACTTAACAATTGTTGGATCCTTATATAGTATTAAATGATCCTGACTGTTCTGATTCAGTCCCATCCTAAATTTACTAGCGATGTACTTTTCGTAATTATTATCGTATCTATCAAGATGATCAGGAGTAATATTTAAAATAATTCCTATATAAGGCTTGAAGCTTACAATTGAATCCAATTGAAAGCTACTAACTTCTATAACATAATAATTGTATGTTTGCTGTGCTAAGGATCTTGCAAAGGAATAACCAATATTCCCAACCTTAGCTACAGAAAAGTTAGAAGATTTCAGTATATGATAAATTAAATTTGTTGTGGTCGTCTTACCATTAGACCCTGTAATTGCAATTATTTTACCTGTGCAATTTCTATATGCAAATTCAATTTCTGAAATAACTTCAATATTTCTTTCTATATAATACTTTACAACATCTGAGGAATCTGGAATACCCGGACTCTTTACGACGAAGCTAGGCGTGAATTCATAGATGATAGTATGACCTCCCTCTTCGAAATCTATTTCTTCATCAATAAGATGTTTTTTAAACTCATCTTTAATTATTCCGGAGTCACTTACAAATACCGGAATAGCAAGTTTATGAGCCAGCAACGCTGCACCCATACCACTTTCACCACATCCCAATATTACTAACATTTTATCTTAACTTTAAAGTTATTATTGTTAAAATTGCTAAAAACAAACTTACAATCCAAAATCGTGTCGCAATAGTTGCTTCATGCACACCTTGTTTTTGAAAATGATGATGCAAGGGAGACATAAGAAAAATTCGCTTGCCTTCACCATACTTCTTTTTTGTATATTTAAAATATGCAACCTGAATCATTACAGATAAATTCTCAATTACAAAAACACCACACATTAATGGAATCAATAACTCTTTCCGAAGCACTATTGCCAGGACAGCTATGATAGCACCAATCGTTAAGCTTCCTGTATCACCCATAAATACCTTTGCCGGAAATGTATTATACCACAGAAAACCAATACAGGATCCTGCAAACGCTGCTGAAAAAATAACCAACTCGGCCGAATACGGTATATAATAAATATTTAAGTACTCCGCAATAATAGAATTTCCGGATACATAAGCAAGTACAGCTAAGGTTACTGCAATAATTGCAGAGACTCCAGAGGCCAGTCCATCTAAACCATCTGTGAGATTAGCCGCATTGGAAACAGCGATGACAATAAATATTACAATTGGAATAAAAAACAACCATAATAAGGAAGGACCATTATCTCCCAAAAAATTTGTCAACCATAAATAATCAAAACTATTGCCTTTTAAGAAGGGTACATTTGTTAGTGAAGTTTTCACATATGCATACTCCGTAGTTTTATTTTTAATCAGGTCATTTAAGACTATTGATTGTTCGATTTTGTAATTTTGTTGAAGAGCAACTTCTTTAGGAATTCTAACTACAACATTATGATGATACAACATTACAAAGCCAACTACGAGACCAAGAATAAGTTGCCCGGTAACTTTAAAAATCGCTTTTAGTCCTTCTTTGTTCTTTAAAAATACCTTTATATAATCATCTGCAAAACCGATAGCTCCCATCCAACAAGTCGTAAATAACATAAGATGGATATAGACATTATCAAGCCTCGTTAAAAGTAGAGTGGGAATTAAAATCCCGAGAATAATAATCAGACCACCCATAGTAGGTGTACCTTCTTTTTGTTTTTGGCCATCTAATCCTAAGTCTCGAACGGACTCACCGATTTGCAATTTTTTTAATTTGCTAATGATTTTCTGACCAAATACCATTGTAATAATCAAAGAAAGAAGAATGGCTATACTTGCTCTAAATGAGATATAGCCCATCAACCTGCTACCAGGAAAATGAAAGGCTTTATCTAAGAACTGAAATATGTAATACAGCACTTTGCTTTCAATTAAAATTACTTTACCAAATTCACCAATTAATAATTACGAATTACAAATTGGGTGTGAGTTGAGCGTGTGAGCAACAGTAGAAATAATTTTCAATTTTCAATTTTCAATTAAATCTGTGTGCATGAATCGGCCATAACTTAGATAATGTACAAATAAAAACATTCTTCTAATTTGTCATTACCTAAATTTAACAGAACAGCAGGGATTCAATCCCGTTGGTTGCGATACACCTGCTGTTACTGTTAAAACCAACCTGAGAATGATAATAGAACCTACTCTATAATCTTATATATCTTTATAAAAATGATTTTAACTTCTGCATATCATCAAAAGGAAACTTTTTCCCTTTGATTTCCTGATACTTCTCGTGACCCTTTCCTGCCACGAGAATAATATCAGAAGAATTACTTAAAAGGCAAGCTGTTTTAATTGCTTGCTCCCTATCAACGAGGCTGATGTATTTCTGTACAAGTATAGCATCTACACCGGCTTCCATTTCTTGAATAATTTCCCCGGGATCTTCATCCCTTGGATTATCTGCAGTGAAAATAACTTTATCGCTATTACTTACTGCAATGTGAGCCATAATTGGCCGTTTTGTTTTATCTCTGTTTCCACCACATCCAATAACTGTTATTATTGACTGTTGCGGTTGTTTTAACTTTTGTATCGTTTGTAGAATCTTTTCTAATGCATCAGGAGTATGTGCATAATCTACAATTCCAATTTTACTATTATTATTATTCTTGTACCAATCAAATCTTCCTTCAACTGACTTTAAGGAAGACATGTGAACAAGAACTTCATCTTCATTCGCTCCTAATATGCTTGCTACAGCGTAAACACATACCAAATTAGAGGCATTGAAATCTCCTACTAATGAAGAATGAATTTCCCTATGATTGACTTTTAGCTGAAGACCGTAAAAACTATTTTCAAGTATCTTCCCTTTATAGTCAGCCATATTTAAGATACCAAAGGTTTTAACTTTTGCCTTTGTATTTTGAACCATTACTTTCGCATTGCTATCATCGGTATTTATCAGTGCGACAGATTCTTCCTTTAATTCATCAAAAAATTTCTTCTTTGCATAAATATAATTTTTAAAAGTCTTATGATAGTCTAAGTGATCTTGAGTTATATTCGTAAATACTGCTATATCAAATTTCAGATCTTTTATTCTTTCTTGTTCAACGGCATGAGAACTTACTTCCATAAAAATATGAGAACAAGACCTATCTCTCATCTGCGCAATTAACTTATAAAGATTAATAATATCCGGAGTTGTGTGTGTTGATTCATGTACTTCTTGATCTATAATATACTTAATTGTAGATATTAATCCGCATTTATAACCCAATTGCCTGAACAAGTTAAATAACAAAGTAGTGGTCGTGGTCTTACCATTGGTTCCTGTAATTCCTATTAATTTAATTTTATCTGAAGGGTAATTATAAAACTCATTCAACATTAATGCAAGCGTTTTACCAATCTGCGCTGTTTGGATATATGTCACAGATTCCTTTAATTCTTCAGGAAGTGTTTCACAGAGAACTGATGTAGCACCATTATCGATTGCATCATGAATAAATTTATGTCCATCAAGGGCGGCTCCCTTCCGAGCAACAAAACAATACTCTTTTCCAATTGATCTGGAATCAAGGCTGAACCCCTTTATCGGAATATAAACTGAACCTCTAATGTTCAATTCGTTTGCATTCCGAATTAGATGTTCCAGGTTTTTCAAAGAACGTTTAATTATTGTAAACTAATTTCCAATAATTCATAAGGATTAGAATGTAAAGTTCCTGGAGGTATACTCTGCCAAATAACTTTTCCACTACCAGTAACCTTAACTTTAATTCCTACTCTATCCAGCAAGAATAATGCATCTCTCAAACCCATTCCTGTAAGATCAGGAATCAAGCCTCTAACAAAAGTCTTTGGCTGCGTTTGTATACCGTTATTACCTAACGTTGTTTTAACCCAGGCTTCATTATGATGATTATTATATGGCAATTCTATATGCTTAAATACTTGTTCAAAATCTTTGCTGTATCCATAATTACCAATTGGCATTCCGGATGAAGTGAGAACAGGCTTGGGAACAACGTTTATATATTGCCCTGCCAGAGTTCTTGATCTCATACACCTTTCTGCAATGACTCTGAAAACAGGAGCTGCACATTGAGCTCCGTAAAAACCAATTGCTGGATTATACATTACAACTATACAACTATAAATTGGATCTTCACTTGGAAAAAATCCACAAAATGAAGCTTGATATTCTTTTCCAACAACTTCTTGTTTGTAATAATTTGTTACTGCAGTACCTGTCTTACCTGAAATATTAAACTGATCCGAAAAAACTTTACTTGCAGTTCCACTTTCAACAACTCCTCTTAATATGGTATGAAGTTGTGTTAAAGTATTCGTTGAAAACAAACTATCCTTTATTATCGTTGGCTTGGTTCGCTTTATTTCAATATCATTTTCTAATATTGCTTCCAATAAATAGGGTTTCATAAGTCTTCCACCATTAGCAACAGAGGAATAAAAATTTAACACTTGCAAAGGAGTCAACTGCATCTCGTATCCAATACTCATCCATGGAACTGTTGTTCCATACCAGGTACTCTTATCTTTTACAGGATGCTTAATAAGAGGATCTGGTTCACCATCAAGATCTATTGATGTCTTTGCTGTAAGTCCAAATTTTTGATAATATGATGCAAATTTCTTTTGGCCTTCGATGCTTCCAAAAGCTTGATTCACCAATTTTGAAATTCCAACGTTACTGGATTTAATGAATGAATATTCAAGATCTGTTTGTGTAACATTGTGATCTTCAGAATCAACCATTTTTCGATCATAGAAAGTCCAACTACCATAATTTTGATCAACTGTAGAATGAATATTAAAATTACCTTCTTCCAACATTGCTGCAACTGATGCAAGCTTCATAGTTGATCCGGGCTCAGTAGAATTTGCTATGGCATAATTGTAATTCTCATTTAAAATGCCTTGTTCATCATACCCTAAATTAGCTATGGCCTTTATAGCTCCTGTTTTTACATCCATTACAATAGCACAAGCTTTCTCTGCCTGATGGGTTTGTACAGCTTGAGACAATGCAAGTTCAACTGCTTCTTGAATTTCAACATTAATTGTAGTAACGATATCTTTACCTTTTTTGGGTTCAATCTCGTTAACATCATCTACCGGAAGATACACATCAGGTCCAACTTTTTTCATAAGTCTTTGACCTGATTCTCCTTTGAGTAAATTATCATATTTACTTTCAAGACCTATAGATGGCGCATTGTTTCTTGCGATTCCAATAGTTCGGCTGGCAAGAATTTTAAAAGGTCTTTCTCGGCGATCATTGCGATCAATTATAATTCCACCTTTATTTTGCCCGCTTCTAAAGATTGGAAATTTCTTTATTGTTTCCATCAGCTGGTAATCAGCTGATTTAACAATCAAAAGATATCGATTTCCGCGATCGCGTTCTTTCACCAACATTTTTTTAACGGACTGTTGAGACAAATCTTTAAAAACATGTTGTGATAAGAGCAAAGAAAGAGAATCAATGTTCTTCTTAAAAAATTCCGTTGTTAAACCACGGGCTCTGGTATCTAAATGTATGTCAAAGAACGGCAGCGATATTGCTAGGGGACTACCATCGTCAGAAAGTATTTTACCTCTTTCTGCTTCGATGTCAATCGGCTTATAGTAGAGTTCTTTTCCTTTTGATCTCCACTCTTCACCTTGTATTTGATTAATTCTAACAGCTTGCACAATAAGCGCAATGGCCGCCATGAGGAAACCAAACATGATGAAGTATACCCTATTCAGGAATTCGCCCTTCCTGCTCATTAATTTTAATTTTCGACGCGCACCAACATTTTAGGTGCTTTATCATGAACTAAAATATTCTGATCTTCCACTTTTTTTGAAACCTCAGATTCTATACTATTGTACATGATTCCAGATTTCAAAGACCAATAATCCCATTTCAATTTTTTAATCTCTTCAATGAGAATTTGATTTTTTCGAATTTCTCTTTCAATACTATTCACATTCCATACATAGATCATCGCCAGAAACAATGCCGCAAAAAAATACGGTAAGTTTTTGAAGAAAAACATAGACCCTACATCACTGTACTTTCTTCTTTCAAGTTTAGGTGGTCTATTATAATCCATGTACTTCTATATTCTTTCCGCTATACGCATTTTTACAGAGCGCGAGCGGGAATTTTTATTAATTTCTTGTTCATCAGCTTCTATCAATTTTTTATTTATGATAGAAAATTTTTTACTACTTTTATTATTCATCCAATCTATTGGACCTTCATTATCTCCTTTCAAAAACTTTTTTACAATTCTGTCCTCGAGAGAATGATAACTTAGGATTACAATTCTTCCTCCGGGTATCAATAACTCTTCCGATTGCCTTAATAATTCAGATAACCCCTGCAATTCACCATTCACTTCTATCCGCAGTCCCTGGAATAGCTTTGCAAGAAATTTATTGCGTGGTCCATAAATAAATGGTGTCACCCAATCTGAAAAATCTTTGCAGGAATTCAAGCGTATGAACTTTCTATCCTTGATCCACTTTTGTGCAATTTTTAAAGCATTGGTTAGTTCAGAATATTCACTCCATACTCTTACTAACTCTGCTTCTGTGTAATTCATCAAGATAGATTCAGCATTTGTCTCTTGAAGAGCATTCATCCTCATATCCAATGGTTCATCAGATTGAAATGAAAAACCTCTTTCGTTTTCATCCAACTGATGAGACGAAACGCCCAGATCTGCTAAAATTCCATCAATTCTCTCAATTCCGTAATATCTTAAATACTTCTTTAAGTATTTATAATCAGAGTGTATAAGTTGAAACCTATTGTCATTTATAATATCATTATTCAATGCATCACTGTCTTTATCAAATGCAATTAGTTTTCCACTTGATGAAAGTCTGCGAAGAATTTCACGACTATGTGAGCCACCACCATATGTTGCATCAACATAAATTCCATCTCTATTTGTAACCATTGCATCAATAGAAGGAAGCAAAAGCACTGGAATATGGTAATTGTTATCCAACAACATTTTGCGCGAATATTTTTTGCGCTAACTGAACAGCATTTTTGGGTTCGTTAGCAATTAAATTTTCATAAGCTTTCCTAGACCAGATTTCTATTTCAGAACCAAATACATTAATAACAATATCCTGCTGGATATCTGCATGTTCTAATAATAATTTTGGAAGAAGAATTCTCGAAGAGGAATCTAACTCAACCGGTGTTGCTCCACGATAGAAATATCGCGCAAACTCTTTGTTTTCCGGAATATGTAAATTTAATTTGTTGACGATTCCTGATTTCCAATCCCATAGTTTTTGTGGATACAGATTCAGGCACTTTTCTGTTCCCCTGTTTATCACCAGTCCAAGTCTGATATCTTCGCCAATCTGTTTAACCAGCGACCCGGGCATTCTAAGCCTGTTTTTATCGTCTAGCCGGACATCATATTCTCCTATCAGATTGTACATACTTTACTTGTACTGGTTGGTTTGATGGCCCAAATATAGGAATATTTCCCACATTGTTCCACTTTTTCCCAAAATTATTAAATAAATATATAATCTGAAAAGATCTGATAATCAGTAGGAAGTAAAATAAACCTTTAAATGCTTATAAATTAACATTATTTCACATCTATAACACTCTCAAAGAACATGGTCTATACATTAAACCTGATGCAAATATATAAACTATTTAAATATTGCGTATTAAAGATTAAAAAAAATTATATATATATTATAAAAGTTAAAAATTATGCCGATTCTTATTCACAAAGGACTATAAATGAATCGTTTATAAAATTTATATTTCTAATCGACTGATTATCAACATTATAGATAATTACAGACTTTTTGTGCCTCTTCTATAAGCCTTACAAAGCTCTCATATCTATGAATATCTATTCCAAATTAAATATATTTTATCGTTATAATATGTAATCATTGTTTTTTGAACTTCTATATTAGACTATAATAGAAACGGCCTATGTTCCGAGAAAACCAGACACTTTAAATTGAATATTTAAGCATTATTAAGGCTTAAAATCGTATATTTAAGTCATGAAGTTAAAATTACAGTACCTGCTATTGTGTACACTGGGACTTTTTTGGACTTCAATAAATGCGCAGCTTCCCTTATGCGGCAATCCTGCTGTTATGGAGAACGATTGTTCTGACGCATGCGTTCTTTGTGAACTTGATGGTGTAAGTTCAGAAAGCGGTCAAACAGTCCCCGGAAATGCGCCTCCAGGATATTGCACACAAGTAGTTCACTCTATACGTTATATTGCGTTTGTTGCAGGATCAACTTCATTGAGTTTTTCTGTGACTGTTAATTCTTGTTCTTTGGGTAACTCCATTGAACTAGGAGTTTATGAAAGCCCCGATTGTTCAAGCTTTGATTTAGTATCTAATTGTAATACTGCGATGCCTCGTGGTGGTACTTTTCAATTTGTTACAACCAAACCTTTAAAAATCGGATGTCATTATTATATAGTAATAGATGGAAATGGTCCTGCAATATGTAATTATACTATTAGGGTCACATCTGGATCCGCAAAAGCACCGATTCCAACATTAGGTACAATTGATGGTCCTAAAAAATTCTGCGTTGGCGAAAGTGCAGATTACACATTATCCAATTTTACAGGTGCCTGCAATTTTGAATGGACTGCAATAAATGGAACCATAGTTTCTTCATCTTCTAATAAGGCTACTGTTGAATGGAATGTAAAAGGCGTAGGGAAATTATGCGTAGAAGCAAAAAATGCTTGTCACTCAGCAAACAAATGTATTGATGTAATCATTGGGGATGCTTCTCCACCTGAAATTGTTGATGCAATAATTTGTGAAAACGGTTCTTATACATTCAATGGAAACACTTATGGAGTAGGTAACTATGAAATTCAATGGAAAAATCATTTTGGCTGTGATAGTACAATAGAATTAAACATTGAAGCTGTTCCAGAAAATAAATCAAATAAAGATACTGTCCTTTGTTTCCCCAATTGCATTACACATAATGGAAATCAATATTGCAAGGATGGCATTTTTATATTAACCAATAAATCCAAAGTCAAACCTTTCTGCGATAGTCTCACTGAATTAAACTTGAACATTTTACATGTTGAGCCTAAGATATTTCAAATCGGAAAAATAAGCTGCAGTAACCCAAGAGTAATTTTATCCAGTGATTCTTCTATCATTCAAGGAAATGGTAAAATTTCAAAACGATGGTTTAACGCTGCAAATACATTAATCGATTCTACAAATACAATAATTGTGGATTCCGCTGGCAAATACAGACTTACGATTCGAATTGTACATCCTTCCGGAAAAATATGTGAATCCTTTGCCGAATATTTGGTGCTTGGAAATGCGAAAGCACCAGATATCGAACCGTTATCCCCCATTTCAGTCTGCGAAAACAACTACTACTATTTTAATAACCTATTCATTAAGGACAACAATTCAACAAATAGCACATATAAATTTTATTCTGGCTTTCCATTTACATCTGGCAATGAGATAAATGACAGCGTTCTCATTTTTAGCGATTCAACTTTATATATAGTTGCAGACAATCAAGGATGCGCAGATACAACGATATTATACTTAAAATTTTCTCCAAAAATAAAATCCCAAATTATAATACCGAAATACTGCGTAGGTGACACAATTAGATCGACTGATATACAGATAAGCTATTCTTCAGCCATTGAATATAAAACTGAATATTACTCGTGCCCGGAATTATACAGTCTGTGTAAAATAAATTTCCCCTTTATTGCTACCCAGGATACTCATGTATACTTTAAAACATTTAAACGTACTTGTTCCGAGTTGCATAGTTTCTCAATTCCTGTTTCATCCATACCCAGAACGGATGCCATTCTCAATAAGAAAATATATTGTAGCAATCAAGAAGTATTAATACAGTGCAATTCACTGCAATTTAATGAAGAGAGAATCTTAATTATTAATAACAAGGATACACTACTTATAAATTCTGATACTGTAAACTTAGGAAAGTTAAGTTCGGGAAAATATACAATTACTATTATTACTAGAAATCAAGACTGCTCAAGTTCGAAAATTCTTAACTTCGAAGTTGTGTATCCAGATATTCTTCCAATATTACGATGCTATTCTAACGACAAGTCAATTACTTTTTATTGGGATAAAAGCAAAACATTAAATAAGTTAATATTTGACACAGACCTGCCGCAAAAAATAGGAACTATTACAGCTGATTCAGTTGTTTTCTCTGATCTTACTCCGGGTACAAAAATAAAATTTAGCTTAATACTTCTTGATAGTATCTGTGGTGATCAAAAAGTGGAAACAGAATGTGAAGCTATTCAGTGCCCTAATGTAGATATAATAATTACAGGTCGTGATAGTTTTTGTCTTGACAACAATGGCAACTTAATTTTAAATTTTAACGCAACAATAGAAAAAAATTACCCAGGTTATCAAGGAAAATGGCTTGGCCCGGGTTTAACAGATTCAATCAATGGAGTTTATGAATTTAAAAATCTGCAACCCGGAAAAATTACAATAGCATATGAATACTATAAAGGTTCATGTAGAACTTTCATACAGAAGGAAATATGGCTTAGAAAAGCTCCACGCGCATTATTTCTGATCAATGACTTGGTATGCCAAGACTCTTCAGTTAATTTAAAATTTATAGGTAGTGATACATTGGATGATGCTAATGAATGGGAACTAAGTAACGCAACGATAAATCAAAATAACAACAACAAAAATTTTCAATTGCAATGGAAGCAACCCGGCACAAAGAAAATTAAACTTAAACTCAAAAACCATTTGTGTGAAGATCAATTTGAAAAAGAAATTGAAGTCACTTCCAACCCATTACCTCCAACAATCGAATGCATAAGTCAAGATAGCTCTATAACATTTAATTGGAAAAAAGGAAATTATATTAGAAGTTTGGATTATGAAATAATTAATGGACAATCAATTAAAATAAATAATGATAGTAGCTTAACTATAGATAAACTAACTCCAGGTCAAAAAGTAAAAATCAAACTTAACTCAAGAGGAATTCAACCTTGCGGAGATATTATTACAGAATTAGAATGTGAAGCCAAAGTCTGTCCAAGTATAAATGTTCTCGTTCAAGATACAGCTGTGCGATGTCTGCAGCGAAATATTCAAAATGAATTAGATTTAGCTACGCTTCTTAGTCAAGTGAATTTAAAACTGGAACTTCAGAATGCAAACATCCGTAACAATAGATTCTTTCAATTAGAAAAGGCAGGAACAGGAATTCATTGCCTTCCTATAAAAGCACATATTAATGACTGCAAATATTATGATACTTTATGTATTCATGTAGGCGAGACACCGGAAGCTGAATTTCTTGTTAAAGATATTTACTGTCCTGAAGATCAGGAAAAGGGTAAAATTAGTCTATTGAATTATAAGTATGGTGCCGCTCCCATACAACTTTTCTGGAATAATTCTTCATGGGACGGAACAGAACTAAAACAGCTCAATCAAGGAAAATTTATCATTCATCTTATAGATAAATTTGGTTGCAGAAATGATACAAGTTTTTCAATTGAACAAGCGCCAGACATAGACTTGTCTTTAGGACCTGATATAGAAATTGAAAAAGGAAAAGAAATTCAATTACAAAGCAAAATACAGGGAACGATAAATTCAATTCTTTGGACACCCGCCGAATATCTTGACTGTATAGATTGCTTAAATCCTATTGCTAGACCTGTTAAAACAACAGAATATATTGCAACTATAATTGATCCGAATGGCTGCATTGACCAAGACACACTCATCATTCATGTTCGCGATAATCGCATTTTCGTTCCAAATGTTTTCTCCCCCAATGGTGACGGAATCAATGACTACTTTACAATTTATGGTACAAGCGATGTTAAAGATATTCACTCCTTAAATATTTATGATCGTTGGGGCGAACTTGTGTTTTCCAAAACGAACTTTCCCATAAATCAGGAAAAAGAAGGATGGGATGGTACTTTTAGATCACAAAGGTTGACTACAGGGGTTTATTTATTTAATGGCTCAGTTAATTTCCTGAATGAAAGTAGGCAAGAGATTTATGGTGAGATAACATTAGTAAGGTAATATAAAGAACCTGAAAGAACATTCAGCCTTACATTATAAAACGAATTTTCATTCGAATCAAATTAATGTAATTAGATTAATTCCAGGATATTATGCAATTACTTTTTAGAATCACAAGAAAGAGATAAATTATAAGTTTCAAAAGTTATAAGAATACTAAGTTCAACAAATAAACGCAACTTTTAGGAAGAAAATATAACAACTAATTTTTTTCAAAAGAAAGAGCGAAAAAGATCGCCCTTTCCTTTGAACGGATAAATTGCTCTATATTGCCTTCCG
>JABFRV010000058.1 GCA_013140975.1 Saprospiraceae bacterium | reverse complement strand
CGGAAGGCAATATAGAGCAATTTATCCGTTCAAAGGAAAGGGCGATCTTTTTCGCTCTTTCTTTTGAAAAAAATTAGTTGTTATATTTTCTTCCTAAAAGTTGCGTTTATTTGTTGAACTTAGTATTTTAATAATCAAGAAGTTAGAATTTATAAATATCCACTAAAAACTAGCTTTACATTTGTAAATGCTAACTATTCATCTTCCGAAGGTAAATTACTTACTTACTCTAATGGATGTGTGATTTTTAATAAAGATGCCAAGATTATGGAGAATGGAGACGATCTTAATCCAGGCTTTGTACAGCAAGGTAATTGGTGTGAAAATGGCTATCCTGGTGGTAATCAATCTCATTTCTTTCTGGAAGATCCTAATGATACTTATAGATTATGGCTATTTCATGTTAGTGCTTCTGAATCAGCGAATTATCCATTACCTACATATTTAAGAACTAGCAAGATAGATCTTAGACTTAATAATGGCTTGGGTAAAGTAATTGAAAAAAACACAAAAATTGTAATTGATTCGTTAATTGCGTATGGTGAATTAGCCGCCACTAGACATAGTAATACTATTGACTGGTGGATTATATCTCCAACCGGAAGATCGGATAGTTTATACAGAACATTTCTACTCACCACAACTGGATTGAAAGGACCATTCGAACAAAGAATTGGTAAGTCCATCGATCAACTCAATTCTGGAGGTGGTGCATTTAAGTTTAACTCACAAGGCACAAAATTGGCTAGATATGGATATAATCAAGGAGTGTTTCTTTATGACTTTGATAGAGAGACTGGGAAGTTAAGTAATTTTGTTGAATTAGACACTTCAAGATATGAAGCATTAGGTGGAGCTGAATTCTCAGCATCGGGAAAGTATCTCTATGTAAGTACAAGATATGAGTTATTTCAATATGATATGGAAGCTTCTGATATCCGAAGATCAATTATTAGGATAGATAGTCTTGATGGTTTTCAATCTAATGTTTCTGGTCAGACTGTAACTTTTGGAAGCTTACAACTCGGTCCGGATTGTAGAATTTATGTTGTTCCAACTACTAGTGTTGATTACTTTGGAGTAATTCACTATCCAGAGAATTCAGGAAGAACTTGCGACTTTAGACAACATAGTCTCAAGTTACCTTTTCCTAATCAACTTACTAGAATTTATTATCCTCAATATCGTACAGGATCATTGCAATTATGTGATAGTACTATAAGAGCAGCTAATACGAGTGGTGTAATAGATTATCAGACTTACCTTAACACATTATCAGTTTTTCCCAATCCTAGCTCAGATCAAATCGACATCTCATTATTGGGTTCATTATACTTTGATTCTAAGATTCATATTATTGATCAGAATGGCAGATTGGTTCGTGAAGAATTACTATTTGCAGGAAGTACTCAAAAAAATATAAATATTGAGAACCTACAATTAGGATTATATACCATCAAGCTATCTGACAAAACTGGAATTATTGGGTTGCAGCGTTTTGTTAAGATTTAACGTTATTAAGTTCCAGATTGAAGTTATAAAAGTTCAAGAAAATAGAATAAGGTGTCAATTATAGATAAAGATTAATCTATAGAACTGTATTTATGGATTTAACTAGCTTTGCTAAAGGACAGTACATTATTCAAATTCGCGATAAAGATGATAGAATCATTGTTTCAAAAAATATTATCCTGCAGTAATAGATATAAATTGGAGTCAACTTCGGTTGACTCCAATTTATTTTCTTTGTTGTTCTTAATAACCACCTTAACATTCAGCGTAACAATTGAAGTTAAAGCACAACATAAGCATGATTACATATGGACCTTAGGGAATAAAAAACCAATTAATGATCCTAATACTTTTTTGATTGATTTTAATAATAAGGAGGTTCGTATTTATAAATACCCATTAAAAAATAGTTTTAATACCGTAAGTACTAATTATGCCTCTTATGAAGGTAATTTACTCACCTATTCTAATGGATGTGTGATTTTTAATAAAGATGCGAAGATTATGGATAATGGAACCGATCTTAATCCTGGATTTATACAACAAGGTAATTGGTGCGAAAATGGTTATCCCGGTGGAAATCAATCTCATTTTTTTCTGGGAGATCCTGGTGATACCAATATGCTATGGCTTTTTCATGTTAGTTATTCTGAATCAGCGAATTATCCATTACCTACATATTTAAGAACGAGCAAGATAAACCTTAGACTTAATAATGGCTTGGGTAAAGTAATTGAAAAAAACACAAAAACTGTAATTGACTCACTTATAACCAATGGTGAATTATCAGCCACTAGACATAGTAATAATATTGATTGGTGGATTATATCTCCGACTGGAAGACTAGATAGTTTATACAGAATATTTCTACTCACCCCAACTGGATTGAAGGGGCCATTTGAACAAAGAATTGGTAAGCCTCTTGATCAATTAAACTCTGGAGGTGGTGCATTTAAGTTTAACTCACAAGGAACCAAGCTGGCTCGATATGGATATAATCAAGGGGTGTTTCTTTATGACTTTGATCGAGAGACAGGGAAGTTAAGTAATTTTGTTGAGTTAGACACTTCAAGATATGAAGCATTAGGTGGAGCTGAATTCTCAGCATCGGGTAAGTATCTCTATGTAAGTACAAGATATGAGTTATTTCAATATGATATGGAAGCTTCTGATATCCGAAGATCAATTATTAGGATAGATAGTCTTGATGGTTTTCAATCTAATGTTTCTGGTCAGACTGTAACTTTTGGAAGCTTACAACTCGGTCCGGATTGTAGAATTTATGTTGTTCCAACTACTAGTGTTGATTACTTTGGAGTAATTCACTATCCAGAGAATTCAGGAAGAACTTGCGACTTTAGACAACATAGTCTCAAGTTACCTTTTCCTAATCAACTTACTAGAATTTATTATCCTCAATATCGTACAGGATCATTGCAATTATGTGATAGTACTATAAGAGCAGCTAATACGAGTGGTGTAATAGATTATCAGACTTACCTTAACACATTATCAGTTTTTCCCAATCCTAGCTCAGATCAAATCGACATCTCATTATTGGGTTCATTATACTTTGATTCTAAGATTCATATAATTGATCAACATGGCAGATTGGTTCGTGAAGAATTACTATTTGCAGGAAGTACTCAAAAAAATATAAATATTGAGAACCTACAATTAGGATTATATACCATCAAGCTATCTGACAAAACTGGAATTGTTGGGTTACAGCGTTTTATTAAGATTTAACGTTATTAAGTTCCAGATTGAAATTATAAAAGTTCAAGAAAATTGAATTAGGTGTAATTTATTGATGTAGAATAACTAATGAAGATCAATTTCTAATTAAAAAATCTACCAATCAATCGGAAAATAATCCTTCAGGAATTTACCACACCAATGCTTACCCGTTAAAATTCCATCAATGAAAGGATCGCAGACCCTGGCTGCACCATCAACTATATCCAATGGGGGTTGAAAGTCATGTGTTTCTTTTTTGTATTGTGAAAGTTCTACAGGATCTTCGTCTGTAACCCATCCAGTGTCTACTGCATTCATATAAATTCCGTGTTCAGAAAGTTCTGCAGCTGCCGTATGGGTCATCATATTCAATGCAGCCTTAGCCATATTGGTATGAGGGTGTCTTGCAGCTTTTGTAAATCGATAGAACTTTCCTTCCATTGCAGTTACATTTACAATGTGTTTTATTCCTGTGTTCTCTTTTTTCATTAAAGGAATAAGTCGATTGTTAAGAACAAATGGTGCAATTGAATTTATGAGTTGTACTTCAATCATTTCAGCCGTTTCAACTTCGCCTAACTTTAATCGCCAACTGTTGACTTTTCTCAGATCAACTTGTTGAAGATCTGCATCTAACTTTCCTTCCGGAAATACTTCAACCGGATTCACTTCATTATCCATTCTGTAATGTAGTTGTGATAATTCTGCAGAATGTGTGATGCCAAGTCCAATACTCTTATTTTCCCAATTTACCGGAATCAATTTATTGTCAATTTCAGGAGTTGAGATAGAATGAATTTGTTGATTTAAATTCGCATAGTTCTTTAATAATAATTGAACCTTGCTTTCCAAACTATGGATCGGTTTATTCTCCAGATCCATCAAGTGCTTAAAAAAACCTGAAGGTCGTCTGACAGTTTGTGCTGCATTATTTATTAAAAGATCCAGTCGATCAAAATTCTGAATCACATAGGAACAAAAAATTTCAACACTTGGAATATGTCTTAAATCCAAACCATAAATATGCAATCGATCTTTCCATACTTCATAATCTTCTTCATTAGAATATCGAATGGCTGAATCGACAGGAAAACGTGTCGTTGCAATAACCGTTGCTCCGGAACGCAACAACTTCAAGGTAGCTTGGTATCCTATTTTTAATCTTGAGCCGGTAATAATTGCAACTTGTCCGGTTAGATCACAATGTTGAAATCGTTTTTCATAATTAAAGTCCCCACATTCCTTGCACATGGAATCGTAGAAATGATGAATTTCAAGGTATTCTTTTTTGCATACATAACAATTTCTTGGTGAATGAAATGAGCCTCTGCTTTTTTTATCAGAGTCATTTCCTTCGATCATTTTTGGTGCAATGAATACCTGAGTTTCCCTTGCTTTTCGAATACCTGAAGTAGAAGTAGCTTCTTTGTTTTGTTTGTTAATTAGATTCTTTGTAAAGTTCTTTAAACCTTTATTCCGTTTTTTTAATTCATTGCGATCAGGTCTTGAAAATTTACCTGCGAGCTTATTGAGTTCGAGTTGTTGACCTTCCGATAATTTATGAATTTGATCTCCGTTCTCACATAGGTAACGTAAGAATTGAATACATTGCTCAACTTTTTCTTCATTGAGGAAATCAGGTGATTCTGATTGATGCAAAGAATTATTATTTATCTTTTACTTATACGATCTGGAAGCAATCTTAACAACCTCGTACTTTAGATCTTCCTTTTTTAATTCAGGCTCTGATTTAACATCCATCCATTTCCAGGCTGCTACATAAGAATAATTTGAATCATCTCTTAAAGTTTCTCCTTCTTCCGTTTGATATTCTTCCCGAAAATGTCCGCCACAGGATTCATTTCTATTCAATGCATCAATAATCATGAGTTCGCCTAGATCAATAAAATCTGCAACACGGATTGCTTTCTCTAACTCTGGATTGAATTCATTATCTGTTCCTGGTACATACACATCGGACCAGAATTCTTTACGTAAATCCTGAACCATAACTCTTGCTTTGTTTAACCCTTCTTTGGAACGGGACATGCCACAATAATCCCACATTATTTTTCCCAACTTTTTATGAAGAGATTCAACTGTTTGATTTCCTTTTATCGATAATAATTTACTTATTATTTCTTTCACATTTTTTTCCGCTTCATCAAATGCAGAATGGTTGACATCGATTTTGGGAGTTTTTATTTCATTGGAGAGGAAATTACCAATTGTATACGGCAACACAAAATATCCATCTGCCAATCCTTGCATTAAAGCTGATGCTCCTAATCGATTTGCTCCATGATCTGAAAAGTTACATTCTCCTGTTGCAAACAATCCCGGGATATTGGTTTCAAGATTGTAATCAACCCACAGTCCACCCATAGTATAATGCACTGCAGGATAAATTTTCATGGGTTGTTCGTATGGATTTTCTCCTGAAATTTTTTCATACATCTCAAAGAGGTTGCCATATTTTTCTGCAACAACTTCTTTTCCTAATTTTTCAATTGTATTTTCATCTGCGTCATGTAGGTTTAAAAGATTTGCCTTAGACTTTCCATATCTTTTAATCGCTGAACCAAAATCCAGAAAAACAGCAAGTCCGGTTGGGCTTACACCATGTCCTTTATCACATTCAATTTTTGCTGCTCGTGATGCAACATCACGAGGAACTAAATTACCAAAAGCAGGATATCTTCTTTCCAGAAAATAATCTCTATCACCTTCAGGTATTTCATTTCCTTTTTTTACTCCCTTCTGTATTGCTACTGCATCTTCTTTTTTCGCCGGGACCCAAACTCTTCCATCATTACGTAATGACTCTGACATCAATGTCAATTTAGATTGATAATCCCCGGATACAGGAATACAAGTTGGATGTATTTGCGTGAAACAGGGATTCGCCATAAGCGCTCCTCTTTTTACGGCTTTCCATGCAGCAGTTACATTACTACCCATTGCATTTGTAGAAAGATAAAAGACATTTCCATATCCTCCAGTTCCAAGTACTACCGCATGCGCGCCAAATCTTTCTATTTTTCCCGTAATTAAGTTTCTTGCGATTATACCTTTTGCTTTGCCATCAATGATTACAACGTCGAGCATTTCATGGCGGTTATACATCTTTACATTGCCCAGAGCAATTTGTCTGCTTAAAGATTGATATGCTCCAATCAAAAGTTGTTGCCCGGTCTGTCCTCTTGCATAAAAAGTTCTACTCACTTGAACACCTCCAAATGAACGGTTTTCCAATAGACCTCCGTATTCTCTTGCAAATGGAACTCCTTGTGCAACGGCCTGATCAATAATGTTTGCTGAAACTTCTGCTAGCCTATATACATTGGCTTCTCTGGCTCGGTAATCTCCTCCTTTAATAGTATCATAAAAAAGTCGATACACACTATCACCATCATTTTGATAATTTTTGGCTGCATTAATTCCACCTTGTGCAGCTATACTATGCGCGCGACGTGGACTGTCATGAAAAGTAAAGCATTGAACATTATATCCTAATTCGCCCAGACTTGCAGCAGCCGCGGCACCTGCAAGTCCGCTTCCTACTACTATAATATCAATTTTTCTTTTATTAGCAGGGGAAACCAAAGCTATTTTGGATTTGTAATCTGTCCACTTATTTTGTAAAGGACCTTCGGGAATATTGGAATTGAAATTCATCTTAAGCAGCGTAATTTAAATATAAATAAATAGGAATTATTGCAAATCCAAGTGGGATCAGAATCGCATAAAGAATTCCTATGAACTTAATGAGTGGAGTATACTTTTTATGATTTAATCCTAATGATTGAAATGCAGATTGAAATCCATGCCATAGGTGAAAAGCAATTATAAGCATACAGAAAACATAAAAAATCACCGTGCCTATATTTTTATATGCATCTACAACCGGTGTGTATAGATCTTGAAATACATGATCATAACCTTGATAATTTAGTTCAGGAAGTTGACCCAACTTCATTTTTAACCAAAACTGATACAAGTGAATTATAATAAATACAAATATTATTGTTCCTAAATGTGCCATGTACCTTGAAAAAATACTTGCCCCTTTCGTTGTGCTGACTGCATATTGTGATCCTTTCGCTTTTCTATTCATAAAATAGAGATATAAGCCTTGTATTGTATGAATCAAGATGCTGGCATATAAAGCATAGGAAACCAACTTAATCAATGGATTATGAGTCATAAAATAGGCGTAAATATTAAATGACTTTCCCCCATCTGACGACATAAGTTGCAGATTTCCAAGGAGATGAATAACTAAGAACAGAATTAAGAAGAGTCCTGATAGACTCATTACTAATTTCTGCCCTAAAGATGACTTAAAAAGAAAATTGACAATCCAGGACATACCGCTTTTATATTATAACAAAGGTAGACAAGCTTAGGTTTACAGACTACCTTTTTCGAAATTTTCTAAAGCGCTTAGTAAAGATCTTCTATCACTTGATGAGTTCTTCTTATTGAATGAAATAATCATTACTATTTCTGAGTTTAGTTCGAATTTCAGGTACATACATTAATGAACAATAAATCAGTTTTTACTGAATGCGTGATACCAAATTTCTTCCATTGGAATTCCGATCGCATTTTTTAAATCTGCATTCTCCTTCGATACAATTTTATTGTACATATGAATTTGTCTTGGCGAGAGAAATACTGCAGGATTTTGATTATTAGAAATTGCCAGATTTGTTTTACAAGCTTGCAATTCTGTCATTGGAATGTATTTGTATTTGCTGTTAAAAAGATAATATTTTGACTCTTTATCAGCACGAAATTCGCCTTTCGCAGACTTTTCAATATTTATTGATTGCTGTACATCATTGATAAAAATTCTATCGGCACAATTCATTGCTTTTCCATGATTTACAATTGCACTTAAATTTGTCTTTTTTGGATTATATTTTATTTCTACAACTTCGGATCCTTTCATAAATCCTGCTTTTGTTGCAATTACTCCGGGTGCCTGTGTATAACATTTTTCTCCACTCCAAAAACAATACATTCCAATATATGTTGATTCAATTCCACTTGCTTCAGCAAGTAATTCTTCTTCCAGCAATTGACAGTAGTCCGGAATTTTTTTATTCCTGATTAATAGCGCTGCATTGATTTTAGAAATTAATCCATAAGAGGTATAATCTCCATTCAATCTTTTACTAATGTCTTTCAGGTTATTATCAACGATACGTATTACTGGATTATTCCAGGAAGGTTCTCCAAAAAAATCCAGTATTTCCTTATCTTTTCCTTGCTTGTTATTATGAACTACGACTGGAATAAATAAGTCTTCAATCGCTTCAACTATTAAAGGATGACTTAAGACGTTTTTGCCATAATTCTTACATGTGCTACATCCTGGTATCTCCTGGAAAAGGATTAAAATGTCTTTATTGCTTGATGCACTAGATATTCTTGCCTGATCGAGATCTCTCAACCACTTCACTCGCCCTAACTCTATGTCTCCGCAATTCACTTTTAGTATATTAAAGAGACCAAAA
This sequence comes from Saprospiraceae bacterium, assembly GCA_013140975.1. Taxonomy (GTDB): domain Bacteria; phylum Bacteroidota; class Bacteroidia; order Chitinophagales; family Saprospiraceae; genus Vicinibacter. The sequence continues at coordinate 18,023 of JABFRV010000058.1, read as the reverse complement.
ACAAGAAGAATGGTTTTCTTTACAATTATCTTCATATCTCTTTCCTGTTAATAGCAAAAATAAGTTTTAATTCAAAAACCTTGTTCTGTAGGTTTTACAATATAATTTTAATCTTACGGAGCGAGAATACATTTTTCCCAAATACTTTTGTCATTCATAGAATACATAATTCTGTCATGTAAACGATTGGGTCTTCCCTGCCAGAATTCTGCTCTGTCAATGACAAGTTCATATCCACCCCAACTTTCAGGGCAAATGACTTTATCGGGCGTCTTTTCTAATTCATTTACTTTATTCTCTAATATCGATTTATCAGAAATAACCTGACTTTGATTTGAGACAATCGCTGATATTCTTGATTGTAAGGGCCTGGAATCAAAATATGCGACTGACTCTTCACGCGAAATTTTTTGTAACGCACCTTCCATTCTTACCTGTCTTTCTAACTCCGTCCAATAAAAACAAATACTTGCAAATGGGTTTAGATTTATTTCCTCTCCTTTGCGGCTCTTATAATTTGTAAAAAAGACAATTCCCTTGTGTGTAATTTCCTTAAGAAGAACGATTCTTGTCGAAGGCCGGTTATTGCCTCCTACAGTTGCCAGACACATCGCATTTACATCTTCTATTTTAGCATTTACAGCTTCATCAAACCAATTTTTAAATTGCAACAAAGGATCAGCATTTGTATCTTCTTTGTTTAAATTCGTTTTTGCGTAGTCTTTCCGAATGTCTTTGTAACTCATATTTTATATAACAAAAAACCCGTACAAAAAGATTTGTACGGGTTCTTGTTTTTTATAACGGTTTTGTTTTTCTATTCTGAAACAACCTCAAATTTCAAAGGAGCAACTACCTGTTTGTGAAGTTCAATGTGTGCAACATATTCCCCCAGATCTTTAATTTCTTCCGGTAATTTAACTTTCTTCCTTTCTACATCAATGCCATTTTCTTTCAAGGCATTGGCAATTTGAACGTTTGTTACGCTACCAAAAATCTTTCCACTAGTACCAGATTTTGCACCAATTTTCAAGGATAGTCCTTCAATCTGTTTTGCAATTTCCTGATAAGTCGAAAGCTTTTTATTTTCCCTTGCTTCGTCTTGTCTCATTAATTCTTTTAATGTTCTAAGATTCGCATCACTGGCAGCTATTGCTATTCCTTGTGGAATTAGAAAATTCCTTCCATATCCAGGCTTAACACTTACAACTTCGTGCTTATCGCCTAGTTTATCCATGTCTTTTACGAGTATGACTTGCATTTTCTCTTTTCTGTTTTAATGTTCTTGAATAAATTATTTTAAAAGATCAGATACAAACGGAAGAATTGCCAAATGTCTTGCTCTTTTAACTGCTGAAGAAACTCTTCTTTGAAATTTTAGAGAGTTACCTGTTAGACGTCTTGGTAATAGTTTTCCCTGCTGATTAATAAACTGAATTAAGAAATCAGGATCTTTATAATCAATATGTTTTAAACCGAATTTTTTAAAGCGGCAATATTTTTTTTGCTGCTTTCCAATATTCGGATTACTTAAAAATTTTATTTCATCTTGCGTTGCCATTTTTTTTCTAAATTAGTTATTATTTATTTTTTTTCTAACAGAGCCATTTCCGGATCAATCGCTTTCAACTCCTTCTCTACCACAGGTGCTGGCACGAATGCCTGATACGGAATCGTATCAATATGAGATTTCTTTGTAGCAGGTTCCTTAGGAATCCTTTTTCCAATCTTACCATTTCTCTTGTCTTCATTATACTTGATACCATATTTATCAAGTCTTACAGTAAGGAATCGCATTATACGCTCGTCACGCTTTAATGCCAGTTCTAGCTTTGCAATAAAATTTCCGGTCTCAGCCGCGAACTCTATGCAGTAATACACTCCTGTGGAGCGCTTGTTGATAGAATAAGCCAATGGCTTAAGTCCCATCTCGTCTACGTGGATAACCTTACCACCTTCGTTGGTAATTATATCCTGGTAGGTTTTTGCTGTCGATTTCACTTCATCGCCCGACAGCACCGGATCTACGATGAAAGTTACTTCAAATTGTCGCATTAAATAAAGAATTTTTTATAAAAGGGCTGCAAAAATAGTACTTATTCCTCTAATAATCAAATAATTAGATGGACTTTATTAGGAAAATTTATTATCTCGAGTGTCATTGATAAATTACATTATAAAGTGTTGGTAGTCAAATTTCTACATATGTAAAAAAGGAACATTTAGTGAGAGATTTGTTTATGAATTTATTGGTAATTAACTATCAAGTCGATTAATAACGTGTGTTTAGGGCTAAAGCCCTTATTAAGTTTATCTTTTTCACCCCATGCTAAAGCATGGGGTAGATAATATTAGGGTCAATTACCAAATAAATTTAGTAAAGAAAACCTTAGATAATTTCTTAATACACTTGTCAATTATTTGATTATCAATTATTTAATTAATTGCCGAAATATTGAATTTTATTAAAATTCCCAACCCTTCTCCTGTATGGGTTTGACTTCAATCTGGGATTTTAGAATGGTTCTTTCTTTCTGCTTTCTCCAAATTTCCTGAGAAAGCGCCTCAACAAGTTCATAAGACTGATATTTCGATAAGATTTCCTTTAAAACCTCCTCCTCGATATCCATTCTGTATAAATAACTGAATAAAAGTCCGGAATCTTCAATGAGCATCTGAGAAACCCTTTGCCGAATTCTATTAAGAAACAGTTCATCCGTGTCCTCCGGAAAGAACTCCATTTCCCCTAGAAATTCATTATCCTTAGAAATCACTTCTTTCTTTTCTTTTTAAAATCTCCTCTTTTCCATGCATTAAAAAACTCCATCCAGGCTAAAGGACTCATAATATTCATTGGCTTTATCTGACCTGCATAATAATATTTCTGGGCTTGCTGGCTCAGATACAAACTCGCATTTTCAGTACCATCCTTCGAAGTGAGCAACATTAATTCCTGTATGCGATCTTTTGCGAGATTAGCCATTGCAATCTGATACATACTCTCTTCAACTTCCATTGCAAGGAATTCCGGTCTGAAATGTTCTTTGCTTGGCCAGGCCTGAATAATGGCTTTTGGAAGATAGATTGTATCCTGCTTCAACTTTACATTTAATGTAATTAAGTCACCTTTATAATTCTGTGGGACTATAAAAAATTCTTCTTCATACGACAGATAGTTGAAAGTTAAAGTATCTCCTCTTTGAGCAGCTATACTATAGAATGCCGTTTCATTTCCATACATAACTCTGAACGTATTTTTAATACTAACTTCACCATATGGGAGAGGCCTAATTTTATCAGCTTCAATGCTATATATAATACCACTAACCTGAATAAGGCTATTGTCCTGGCAGATTGCGATTGAAGCTGCAGTGTTTAGTAAAAAAAATAAATAATAATATCTGAGCATCCTGAATTGCGAAACGAAATAATAAACACCTAATTTTCTCATAAGTTACAAGTTCCTTTATTTATTATTTCATTTTAAGAGCATTTATAATTCCATCTGTAAAATGCTCTTTTGTTTTTTCTTTTGAAAATTTTACTTGATTGTATTGCTGAGATTCACTTTTAGGAATTGAGAGGTTATTCCAATTTGAACCTTTCAACAATTTTCCAATGAACACAATTTGTCCAACATGATAAGAATAGTGGGCAAGTTGTCTGTGGATGGCATCTACGACAGTATGGACTTGATTTCTGATATAAACTATCTTATCTGCATCTTCAGGTTTTATACTTTGTAATGCCTCAAATAAACAATCCCATCCTTTATTCCAGGATTCAAAGATCTCCGCTCTGCTTTTCGTTCCTTCTTCAAATTCCAAATCTCTGTTTCGCCAGGTTTTTTCTCCATCTGAATTTAAAAAATCTGTCCATCTCGACAACATATTTCCGGATAAATGACTTACAATTACACTTATAGAATTACTTTCCTCATTCATTTTCCAATGAAGCTCATGATCTTGTAATTGTTCCATAGTACTTTCTCCTAAGCTTTTGTAATACCTAAATAACTTGAGTACACTATCCAGAAAATCATTCATATTGAAACTGATGAAATAGACTAATTTTGTCTCAAATCTAAGCTATTTAACGAATTTGAATAATAAAGTGAAGTAAACCATTTCCTATTCAAAGACGATATTGTATTTTTTAAATTTGATATTAAATATGAAGTTCATTTACCTTTTCAAAGACCTGCATAAAGTGCAATTGTTGCATATCATGTTTTTTCTATTTTCTATTCATCTTGCAACTGCTCAAATAATGAGTGGTCCAATGCTTGGATATATTGAATTAAGAACTGCAAAGATCTGGTGTGAGGTAGTTCCGGGCACAAAAACTGAATTGATTTATTGGAAAGTCGGCAATGCTAATTCTACTCAAAAAGCGTACAAGAACTTCAATAAATTTATGAATTTTGAAACACAAATATTTGACCTTGTTAATTTAGAACCAGGAACAAAATATATGTACCAAATTATTAGTCACCCTAAGCCAAAATCTATAAACGCTACAGGTGAATTTTCTACACAAGAATTATGGAAATGGAGAAAGCCGGCACCGGATTTTTCTTTCATAACAGGATCATGTGCATATTTTAATGAACGCGTTTATGACAGACCCGGAAAACCGTATGGTAACGATAGCTCAATTTTTATTTCTATGGCTAAAGAAGATTCTGATTTTATGCTTTGGCTTGGAGATTCATGGTACACGAGAGAAGTTGATTATGGCTCAGAGTGGGGATTGTGGTATCGTGCATCTCGTGATAGAAATTTTAAAGTATTACAACCCTTATTAAAAAACATGTCAAATTATGCAATTTGGGATGATCATGATTACGGACCCAATAATGAAGGTATTTCTTATATTTTCAAAGAAGAAAGCAGAAAAGTATTTCAATCGTACTTTGCAAATCCGACGTATGGAATGAATAATCAGGGAATTTATTCCAAGGTAAGTCATAATGACGTTGATGTGTTCTTTCTTGATAACAGAACCTGGAGGTCTTCAGATAGAATGCCATCTTACATCCAGGGAAAAATAAATGAAGAAAAAATTATGTATGGCAAAGAACAATTAACCTGGTTAAAAAATGCCTTACTTTCAAGCACCGCTACCTTTAAAATAATTGCAACCGGATCTCAGATAATAAACGCTTATAATAAATATGACTGTTTGTTTCAGTATCCTGCAGAATACAAAGAACTCATGGAATTTCTACAATATAGCAAGGTAAATGGAGTTGTTTTTCTTACCGGTGACATACATTTCAGTGAGATAAACAAATTAGAAAGAGATAGCTTATATCCTATTTATGATGTTACTGTTTCTCCTTTAACTTCAGGCGTCACCAAGCTTACTCAAGAAGATAGAAATAATAAAATGAGAATTAATGGTGCATTGATTGAAGAACATAATTATGGCAAATTGAGTTTTTTAGGAAATGATAAAGAAAGAAAACTTGTTATTGAATTTTTAAATAAATATGGAGAAAGCAAGTACAAATTAGAAATACCTGCTTCAGAATTAAAAAATAAGAAACAGTAAATGAAGTTTTTAAATCTCATCATTAAAATTCCGGTTCGATTATATCAGATATTATTATCACCATTACTGGGTAAAAATTGTAGATTCAATCCAACCTGCTCTAATTATATGCTTCAGGCTGTTGATGAGTGGGGAGTATTTAAAGGCGGCTGGCTAGGTCTAAGAAGAATCAGCCGATGTCATCCATGGGGTGGAACGGGCGATGATCCTGTTCCCAAAAAAAATGCATGATTTTGTAAACGATATATGAATACCAGATTGATTGCGCTTTTAACTCTATAATTCTGGTACTTTTGCATTCCATTGTAAATTAATCAAATGAAATTCGAAACATTAGTTATTCACGCTGGAGTTCATCCCGATCCTTCTACAGGAGCAATAATGACTCCGATTTTCCAGACTTCAACGTATGTACAGGATGGTCCCGGCAATCATAAAGGTTATGAATATGCCAGAACCCAAAACCCAACCAGAACTGTTCTTCAGGAAAATATAGCAGCCCTGGAAAATGGTACAATAGCTTGCAGCTTTGGAAGCGGACTTGCGGCGATGGACGCTATAATTAAAATATTAAAATCAGGTGATGAGGTAATTGCTAGCAATGATATGTATGGTGGTTCCTTTCGATTGCTTGACCGCATTTTTAAAGATTTTGGAATTTCAACTAAGTTGATTCCAATGCAGGATCCGGAATTGGTTAAAAAAACCATTTCTGAAAATACCAAACTCATATGGATTGAAACTCCCACCAATCCACTATTGAATATTGTTGATATTGAAGCAGTATGTAACATCGCTCATCAAAAAAATATAATTGTTTGCGTTGATAATACTTTTGCATCACCTTATTTACAAAAACCACTCGATCTGGGTGCAGATCTTGTTATGCATTCAGCAACTAAATATTTAGGAGGACATTCGGATGTTGTTCATGGAATTGTTGTAACCAAAAATAAAGATCTCGGTGAGAGGCTTCGATTTATACAAAATGCAAGCGGGGCTGTTCCCGGACCCATGGATTGTTTTCTAATTCTCAGAGGAATTAAAACACTGCATATTCGTGTACAACGTGCATGTGAGAATGCAATGAAGATCGCAGAATTTTTGTCAACACATCCACATGTTAATCGGGTATTATATCCGGGTTTTCCATCACATCCCGGACATGAACTTGCTAAGAAACAAATGAAAATGTTTGGTGGAATGTTGTCATTCGATCTTAAAGATGAAAGCATTGAAGCTGCTAATAAAGTACTTGCTGGTACGAAGTTATTTACTTGTGCTGAATCTCTTGGTGGTGTTGAATCTTTAATTGGTCATCCTGCATCTATGACTCATGCTTCACTTCCAAGGGAAGAAAGAATGAAAAGCGGTTTAACCGATTCGTTGATGCGTCTTAGTGTAGGGATTGAAAATGTGGATGATTTAATTGAAGATTTAAGACAAGCGCTGGGTTAAAAGTTGAAACTTGTATAAATGCATTGAAAAGAGAATTTTCTCTTATTAATACATGCTTAAAATCTTCGGTTGAAAAGCAACGAAGCATCCTTATAACCAGACTTAATAATATTAGTATCATAACTATTCAATAATTATCAAGACTTCTACGAAGTAAAAAAATTTAATAGTTATCTATATTCGAAACAAGTTGTATTGTTATTTTTGTTTTCTAATTCATTTTTTGCAAATGATGCTTTTAGAGCTTTAAGAGTTCGTATTGCAAACATGATAAGATAACATTCGAACAATAAATGTCACATATATGACTTAATATATACTAAAACCTTAATACATGACTACCCACGAGAACAAATCCATTAAAAACTGGGCCGAAGACGAACGCCCTAGAGAAAAACTTGAATCCAAAGGCAAAGAATCCTTAAGTAATTCTGAATTACTTGCGATCATTATCGGATCAGGTTCTAAAAATAAATCTGCTGTTGCACTCAGTAAAGAAATATTAGAATCTTGTAACAATAATCTTTCTATGTTAAACAGAATGAGTCTACAACAATTAAAAAATTTTAAGGGAATTGGAACAGCCAAAGCCATTCATATTCTTGCTACACTGGAATTAGGAAATCGAAAACAACATGAAGAAGCCAAATCTAAAAAATATGTAAGCTGTAGTAAGGATTCTTATGAACTCATGCGTTATCATATGCAGGATTTACAAGTTGAAGAGTCGTGGGTCCTTTATCTCAACAAAGCCAATGCGGTATTATATGTTGGAAAAATAAGTGCCGGTGGAATTGCCAACACAGTCATTGACTCAAGGCTTATTTTTTCAAAAGCTCTTGAATTGAAGGCTTCTAATATTATTTTAGCACACAATCATCCTTCCGGTAATCTTAATCCCAGTAAAGCTGACAGGGATATTACTCTAAAAATAAAATCCGCCGGGGAACACCTTGATATTCGACTTTTGGATCACATAATTATTACAGATAAAGCGTATTACAGTTTTGCAGATGAAGGATTCCTCAATTAAAGGAAAACCTTCTGCTTTGAGAATTGTCTTTTAATCTGAATTCATGCAATCGGAATCCAAATCATCCAGCTTCCAACTTGTCTCACGGCTAATTAAATTTGCCCGATCCTATTGGACATATATCCTAATTGCCGGAGTTCTCGCAATTGTTATCGCACCCTTAAATGCTCTGCTTCCATTTTTAACCCATAAGATTGTTGATGATCATATCATGAGATCTGATTTAAAGGGTCTTCAATTGATGTCAATATACTTTATTGCCATCTTATTTTTATCGACGGGGTTAAAATATTATTTTAGTATTCTTACCAATTGGATAGGACAATCTGTAATTAAAGATCTACGGCTAAAAGTTTTTAAAACCATTCTTTCTTTTAGGTTATCTTATTTTGACAAGACTGCAGTGGGTACCAATACTACTCGGACTATCAATGATTTGGAATCCATCAATGTAGTTTTTTCTGAAGGACTCATTACTATTGTTTCTGATGTATTGTCACTATTGATGGTGTTAATAATGATGTTTTATACCAGTGTAAAGTTGACATTGATTTCATTGGTTAGTTTTCCATTATTGCTGATAGCTTCTTATATTTTCAAAGAGAAAGTAAAGGCCTCTTATCAACGGGTAAGAAACGAAGTCGCACGTATGAATGCATTTCTTCAGGAGCATATTTCCGGAATGAAGGTTGTTCAGATTTTTACAGCGGAAGCCAAAACTGCCAAACGATTCAAAGAAATTAACAGAGAATACACCCAGGCAAATCTCGATGGGATCTTTTACTATGCTGTTTTTTTTCCGGTAGTTGAAATTATTTCTGCAGCTTCATTGGGATTTATGATTTGGTGGGGTGCCAAAGGGGTTATTTCAAATGATGTGACAATTGGTCAATTGGTTGCATTTCCCATGTTTTTGGCAAGACTGTTTCAACCTGTGAGAATGCTTGCAGATAAGTTCAATACTCTGCAAATGGGATTGATAGCTGCTCAAAGAGTATTTCAACTTATCGACAATCATGAAGTGGAACCCAATTCAGGCACATTAAAACCTGATAGATTAAAAGGAAAGATTGAGTTCAAATCTGTTAACTTTGAATATGACAAAGATGTTCCGGTTCTTCACAATCTGAGCTTTCAGGTTGAAGCCGGCCAATCACTCGCTATTGTAGGAAGTACAGGCTCAGGGAAAACAAGTATCATTAGTGTATTAAACGCCCTTTATCCCATTCAATCCGGAAAAATTGAAATTGATGGCATCGAGGTCCATCAATATGATTTGCATTATTTAAGAAGCCGAATAGGTACTGTACTTCAAGACGTGTTTTTGTTTTATGGTTCGATCTATGATAATATTTCATTAAAAAATGAAAATATCACCCATGAAAAAATTGTAGAAGCTTCTAAAGCTATTGGCGCCCATGAATTCATAAAAGACCTTCCCAGTGATTACAACTATATAGTAACTGAGCGTGGTTCCAATTTATCCATGGGTCAAAGACAACTTATCTCCTTCGTCAGAGCACTGGTTTATAATCCTGATATATTAATTTTAGATGAAGCTACTTCATCTATTGATTCACAAACAGAACTTATAATTCAATCAGCAATTAGTAAGCTTATTCATGGCAGAACTTCAATTATCATTGCTCACCGTTTGTCAACGATTCGTGAAGCAGACCAGATTATGGTTCTTTCCAACGGGGAAATTGTGGAAAAAGGCACACATGATGAACTTTTGCAGAATGCTGAGGGTTTATATTATCAGTTGAGTCAGAGCTACCAAGAGTCACTAGAGGTCTGAGTCAATTTCAAACAACAACTTTTTAGGAACTAATTAATATATTATTAATTTTTTACATACATTAAAGTGTATTATCTTTGCCAATGAACATGCTGAACGGTCGTATATATTCTTATGGCTCCCAAGGTAGCTTTCTACAGAGGTTCTTAGGAACCCTGATCTTTCTTCTTATTGTAGCAGTTTGCTTTTATTTGTTTTATCAAATCTATGTTCTGCTCTTTTATGCCAGCCCTGTTTTTATTATTGCTTCCTTGATTATTAATCCTAAAATAGTCTCTAATCATTTAAAAATGATCGGTAAGTCTTTTCAACAGAATCCATTAGCCGGATTACTTGAACTGGGATTGCAGATCATTGGATTGCCAATAGTGAGTATCGGATTATTAATTAAGGCCTGGGCTTATAAAAAATTTGGTCAGATTAAAGAAGAAATGGAAGCCCAATCAGCTCATGATAATGCATATACCCAATACGAAGAAGTCAAGACTGAAACACCTGTTTTAGATAATAACAATCTATACGCATCAGAAAATAAAACCAAGTCTTCTAATTCCTACGACGACTTATTTGAATAATCTGATTTGATCTGGCTTGCATATTTCTCAGTATTCATATTTGTACTATATCTTGTAATTATACTTATTTTTATTCTGCATTGGAATAAGACTCCGCTTTTTAAAGTCAATCCTGATCGCATACCATCTACACAGATAAGTGTCATCATTCCGGTTCGCAACGAAGCAGATAATATTCTAGCTTGTGTTGAAAGTTTGCTTTCTCAATCATACCCTCCTGAACTTTACGAAATAATTGTTGTCGATGATCAATCCTATGATGAGACTCCTGACATTTTAGAAAAGATAGAAGACCCAAGATTAAAATACATGCGTCTTGGTGTTGAAAGAAAAACAACCATAACAGGTTCAAAAAAGAAGGCTCTCTCTTACGGTGTAAATCATGCCAAGGGCAAGTTGATTATTACCACAGATGGAGATTGTGTGCTTCCCAGTAATTGGATTTTAAGCTTTGCGCAATATTATGAATTACACAAGCCAAAATTAATCGTAGGCCCGGTTCGTCTTTTGCTAGGAAAAGGTTTTTTTCATATATTCCAGAACTTAGACCTTATGTCTTCATTTCTAGTACATACTGCAGGAATATCTTCGCGTTTAAGCTTCTTATGCAGTGGAGCCAATCTTTCATATGAACGTGATAGTTTTATACAAATAAATCCTTACGAAAACAATCTCCACATTCATTCAGGAGATGATGTATTCCTTATTCAAAAATTTAAGACTGAATTCCCCAATCAAATTAAGGTTCTTAAATCACACGACGCCATCTGCCAAACGCAATCTGAACCAACTCTTAAATCCTTTATTTCTCAAAGACTTCGTTGGTCAACAAAGATGAAACACACTTCTGATCTTCGATCAGTTCTACTTGCGTCTTTAATCTGGCTTCAAAAAATTCTACCCTGGGTTTTATTGTCTTTCTCCATACTATTAGACAATATAACTACTCTCTACATTTCTTTAGGAATCATTCTTACTCAATTTATTTTGGACTTTGTTCTTCTTCATAAGGCTACAAGCTTTTTCCAAAAAACAAAATTACTTTGGTACTTCATTCCTGTTGAATTAATGCATAGTATATACTATTTATTCGTTGGAATTTTGTCCTGGTTTCCTATAAAGATTGAGTGGAAAGACAGAAGAATTAGTTAATCTGAAAATGTGCTTCCTTATGGTAGTTTTTTTTCAGAGTTTTAAGCGAGGACGCTTAAAACAACGGATGAGTTAATTCGATAATGAGTTAATTGAAATTTGCAAATTTGAAAATGAGATAATTTGCAAATGAATCTCTTTGCGATTGTTTTTTTTGTTGAGCTGGAGGAGATGACTCTACTTACTATAATACAGGTTTTTCTAAACATCGAAATATACTAAATTCTTTGATGCATTAGGTTTAGTTAGAAGTATTAAATGATGAATAAACTCGTGTACTCGCGTAAGAATGAACGATTTATACGTTAGCTAAATTTCTTTCGACAGTAAGAAAAGTGAATGAACCTGTAAGGGCATGTAGAGTTTACTAAAATAATCGCTTTGAAAATACATACATGAGTAAATGCCCGGATTTTAAGATCACTTAGTTCGCAAGAGAAAGCAAATGTATAATTTTTGTTCACTCAGGTAAACCCTGAATTTTTGCAAAAGTGTAATAATTGGCAAACTTATAGAGCATAATACTCGTTACATCATTAACTCCTTTGTTCATCTTTCGAAGTAAGCGTTCTGCTTGTGAATTTAATACTTATTTTTTTTCTAAAATCAGTTGATATGAATCAACCTGTTTATTCTTGCTTCTTCCATTTGTCCAATAATTTGGATAATTCATACCTTATGCGGTTGGCTTCGGCAAAGCTGAAAGACTAATTATTTTTTAATAGTCAATCAGCTTACTCCCCTAAGCTTTTCTTCTTATTGCTGTATTGGTAATTACCAATGCCAAAGGAGATTACTATTTATTTTTTTTAATTAATAAAATTTAAAATTATGAAATCAATATTAATAAAATATAACATTATTCAACTCTTTACTTTTACATTTTTTGTTACTGCATTTCTGAATACTGCAATTGCTCAACCTGCAAAAAAATCAGTTTTTACTTTTCCAACTACAATAGGCCCAAATGAATCAGAAGATTGGCCATATTCTATATTCATGAGTTCTGATTGTATTCATTTATATTTCGCCGGTTTTAATGAAATTTTTCCAGCTGGCTGTTCTATTAAGCTGCAAGCACCTGTAATTGGAAAATTCAATACAATTACTAATACCTTAGTATGGGAAAAAACTTATTTTGCAATGGACAATAATAATGTAACGTATCAAAGTAGAGGAACTTTTTGGTCTATATTTGAATACAATGGAGAAATTATTGCGACAGGTAATCAAGGTAAAGATCAATGTTCAAATGTAGAAGCTCAGAATATATTCCCAATGATCCTTAAAGCTGATGCTATTACTGGTCTTGCACATGCTGGTTATCCAAAATTTATAGATGCGGGTACAGGTAAAAAATTAAATTTCATTTTTCCATTTACTGATAATGGAACAGTAACTGGGATTTATGGACTTGGATCTACTGATGACAATAAATCTGTCATTAGCTTCCTCAATAGCGATGGCACTGTAGATCCCATGCTTGGAAATCAAGGTTATTTTATTGGTCCGGAGAAAGTAGAACTAAAAAGAATGATTAAAGTATCTGGATTGCCTAATGTTAAATATGCATTTATCGGCACGAAGAAACACAATGCAAATGATTGGGACGTTTATGTTGGTGGGTTAAGTGACAAAGGCATGAATTTAGTCTGGGGAAAAGAGTTTTCTGAAACTGATTTAATAATTGCTAACATATATTCTGATGAGCCAGCAGGAGATAATCCTTTATGTTCTGAAATTCCTGAAACTGGACTAGAAGGTTGGGAGAATAATGTTTATGAAGAAGGTTGGGATTTAAAACAATTAGGCACTGACCTATTTCTCAGCTGCAAATTTGATTTTGTTCTAATAGATTTTCCTAAACCTTGCAATGGATTTAATTCAATTCTAAATGGAAATAGTAAGTATGAATACATTGACATGGCCTTGGTTAAGATTGGCGCAAATGATGGGGTTTATGAATCTGCAATAAATATAGGAACAAGTGATGCGCCAGATTTTTTTCCAGAAATTGAAATAGTAGATGGGAAAGTAACGATTTTAGGAGCTAGGTCTTCCATCTATAATGTTAATGGTCAGAAAAGATTAAAAACTGATGGTAAACTTACTACTTATGATTCAGATCTTTCCTTTGTAGAAGAAAGGCTGTTTTCAACTGAAGATTGGGATATTAATTGCTCATTTGATATGGCACTTAATTGTGAAGGCGAATTATTTGTTACCGGCAATAACGACAAGAATGATGAAGATTATTATTTTTATAAATTCTCTAATGGTTGTCAGAAGTATAGTAAATATGTTTCTACTGATGAAAAAGTAAATAGAACAATTTCACAACAAGAGACCTGGAGTAGTTCTAAGAAGGTAGGAGCGAAGATTACAATTCAATCCGGTGGAATTCTTACCATCAATAACAATGCGGTCATAGAATTCGGAGCCAGTTGGGACCTAATTGATTATGACAAGTTATCACAGAACAATAGTACGGATAAAACTCCTAAAATTGTTATTGAATCTGGTGGCCGGTTGAATCTAAATGGATGTACCTTACGAGGAATGATCGCTTGTCCTAGCAATGGTATGTGGGATGGTATAGAAGTTCGAGATGGAGGATTGATTACAATGGTAAATTCTCCAACTATTCAGGATGCAAAGATAGGAATCTTGGTAGATGTAGGTATGTATGATGCAGATGGTCAACTAAACCCTACTCAATCCAATGGATGTGGTCAAGTAAACGCAATAACTGGAAGTATTATTGATTGCAGATTTGGAATTCATTTTGCTCCTTGTAACGCAAATTCTAGTGTCATAAATGGAATTAACTTTAGTTGCAGTGGCGGCCTAAAGGATCCTTCTTATAAAGCCTTATATTCAGGCAACCCTTCTATTCCTGATGGTCTTTACCAGTTAGGTACAAAAACCTTTATTTCGTCCAACAATGTAGCAGGAATTAGCATTACAGGTGGTAGTATTAGTGGTGGTTACTTTCCTCCAGCACTTAGAGGAATTGGAATTGCAAGCTGGAATTCACGAGTAAACCTTAATGGAGGAGTAAATATTAATAATGTATTTATTGGCCTTCAAGCTGATGCCAATGATGCAACGAGATTCTTTACAATCACCGGAGGAAATTCCTTTAATGCCAACTTTAGAGGAATTATTTTTAGAGGCGGAGGAATGCATAAGGTTATGGACGATAATGAATTTACTGTTAAATATCCGCTTTATCCTAATCCTACTTTATTTGGTTCAGGAATAGGAATTTACAATGCTGGATCTATTCTAACACGCATTGAAGATAATGATTTTACAGCAGGACAAGGAAACAATACTGGTACCATTGGTATCGTCAATGAGAATTCAGGATCAGGAGCAAGTCTAATTAAGAAGAATCGTTTTAATAATATTGACATTGGTGATCAGACACAGAAGGATAATGGAGGGCTAAACTTATGGTGTAATAAATATATCAGTAATCGTAAAGGATGGTCAATTAATCCGCAAATAGCAGGTGTTTTTCCAAGTCAAGGAAATTGCGCTCCGCAAAATTCTTTAACCCCCGAAAATGAATTCCAAGATCCTTCATGTCAACTGCCATTGAATCATATAAGGTCTACGCTAGGATTCACTTATTGGACCAAGCAGTCTGAACAATTCGTTCCGGCTTGTAATTCGACCATTGTTTCTACACAAGGATGCTTTGAGCTTGATCTAAAAAGTGGTTGTACTGAAACAATTCTTCTCACACCTGGCAATGTGAATTATTATTTCACATTAGTTCCAACATTACCAGATGGAGAAGAAAGACAATTGTTGGTTAATGATCTTATTAGATACTATATTGGTGCTGGTAATTCTGAAAATATTCATACCTTGTTACAGAATGAATCGAATGAGAATTATAAGATGACTTATGCGATGCTATTATTAAATGAAGGGAATATAACTGGAGCTCAGGCTGTTGTTGCTAGTCTTCCAATTAGTTCATCTGAAACTTCCAGCTTCACTACCTATTTTAATGTATTGTTGTATGCTGTACAGAATAATATTAGTCTTGGTTCTTTACCAGAGAATAAAGTAAGTATTTTAGAAACTTTGGTTGAGGATAGAACATTAGCTGCTTATGCTTCACAAGCTATCTTGATTACTTATTATGGCAAGGAATATTTACTACCTATAGAAACAGAATCAGGTCTTGAATATAGGTCCAAAGGGAATGATAATTCAGATGACATGAATCAAATGATTAGAATTCAACCAAATCCAGTATCTGATATACTTTCTTTAAAAATCAATATTCTACAAGAAAGTAAACTAGAGTTAGAAATTAGATCTATTAATGGGAACCTAATTTCTACCACATCCATGAATGGAAAGAACTTCGACATTAAATTGGATGTTAGCCAATTCAATTCTGGAGTTTATCTTCTGAGACTTAAGGATCAGAGCGAAGAAATTTATTTAAACAAATTTATTAAACTCTAATTAAATTAAAATTCAGGTGGCTAGTACCCACCTGAATTTTTTTATTAAAGTATGAAAAAATTATTATCAGTACTTATTTTACTATTTATTACAAAATATAATTACGCTCAATTCTATTTTAACTCTGTTATCCCCTCCGATGAAAATTGCATTGATGGAATATATCATCCTGCAATGGAAATTTCTTTTGATACAATTCTATTATTAAATCCAACTAAATTTAGAAATAAATACAGTGGAACTACGAGGCAGTTTTTATTAAATGAAATAGGAAAATTAATAAGTTCAGAAAAGTTTGTAGATTCGAATAATCTTACAATACCATTTGATATATTCAAAATAAACAATAGTTATATAGTATGTGGCCAAAAGTTTATTTCAAAGGATTCAATAGGTGAATTATGGTATGCACAATTGAGTGGTGATGGAAAAATAATATGGGAAAAAAAAATACGAACAAATTATAACAACCCAGGTCTATTAAAGATTAGTATTTCTAGAATAAATTCAAGAATAAATTTTTGCGGAACAAATGTTTTAATAAGATCAAGTGGTTCTGCAATAACTTCGCATGGTATAGTTGTAATTACTGATAGCATAGGAAATATACAGTATTTTGTAGAAGTAAATGATTTAGATACAACAACACTCGAATCTTACTACGGAATCACCGAAGACTCTACCGGCAATGTATATGCCTGCGGCATTGTAAAAAAAGACGACCTCAATCACGATGCAGTTATTGTGAAAGTCAGCCCAGATGGACAATTATTGTGGAGAAAACAAATTCCTTCGCCAGAATATAACGAGATATTAAATTCTGGATTTCCACAAGAAGATGGATCAATATTGTTTGTCGGTGGGTCAGCAAATGGAGATTTTTTTGCACCTAAATTCAATTCAGTAGTTTTAATGAATATGGATACAAGTGGAAAAATTAATTGGACAAAGAGGATATATAAAAGTTGGGATAGTTATAATGCAAGTTGTATTGAAGATGCACAAGGCAATATTTTATGTGGTGGCACTTCTCGATTTAAAGATACAGATCAATATGATGGTTGGATTTGCAAGTTCAGTAACAAAGGAGATTCAATATGGTCTAGGGTGATTAACAATTATGATAAAATTGGCGAACAATTTTTCAACATCGCCAATGCATCTGATGGCGGTTATTATCTCACAGGTTATAGTTGGATAGAAGGAAATAATAGTTCTAAGGCATGGATCGTGAAAGTAGACAGTTTAGGATGTTTAGTTCCTGGGTGTGAGAAGGTAGTAGCGACAGAAGATATAAGGAGTGGAAAAGAAAAAGAATTTGTGATGTTTCCCAATCCAGTGACAGAACGATTCTTCTTTCTTTCAAGAATTACTGTTGATGAACCATTGCAGATGTTAATACATAATCTACAGGGTGAGCTTATACAGACTTATAAGTTTAGAGCTTATGAAGGACATCAGTATCAGTTGGACTTGAAGGAGGATATTCCCTCTGGATTATATAACGTAACTATTGTGAATGCGAAAGGAATGGTTTTGTTTTCGGAGAAGATGGAGAAAGTCTGAACTGGGATTTTTGAGATTATTGGGATGAATGAGAACTCACTAAAATTTTATAGAATGAAGTATGAGGAACTAACAGGAAATATTATTAACGCAGCTATGGAAGTGCATCGGATTCTGGGAAATGGCTTTCAGGAATTAATCTACCAACGTGCTTTAGTCGAAGAATTGAACTGAGAAATGGAGGAGAGGTTAATCTGAACTCTGCCACCATTCAGGATGCAAAAATAGGAATACTTGTTGGTACAAGTAGTTATGGAATATCAGGAATTGAGCCTACCAAGATTGGAGGTGGTGGTAAGTTAACAACGAATGGTGGTTCTATATTAAATTGCAGAATTGGGGCTTACTTCGCACAGACCAATACTTCTGCTAGCATATTGACTGGAACTAA
>JABFRV010000009.1 GCA_013140975.1 Saprospiraceae bacterium | reverse complement strand
ATTTTATACAACATCAAGTTCCGTATTATCACCTATGTTATATGTTTGAGATTTTCCTTTAATTACAACATCATTACCGATGATCGAATTTTGCATAACAATGTAATCCAACAAACTGTAATTTCCTATAATTGCTTCTTTTATGATTGAATTATCGATTTCTACATTATCACCTATACTTACGTGAGGTCCTAAAATACTATTTTTAATGGAACAATTTTTTCCGATATTAACAGGTGGAATTATAATTGTGTTATCAGAAGTAAAATCTGCATTTACAAGATTCATTCTATCTAACATAATTGCATTGGTTTCCAAAAGCACATTCTTCTTTCCACAATCAAACCAGTTTTTAACTTCCATAACTTCGAATCGATATCCCAATTCCAACAAACGCATCAATCCATCAGTTAGATGAAATTCTCCTTTTGTCCTAAGATCATTCTGGATATTGTATTCAAGTGCTTGAACCAGTTGTTTATATTCCTTGATATAATATAATCCCACCAAAGCCAGATTTGATTTAGGTATCTGAGGTTTTTCAACAAGGTTTTTAATAAAACCACTATCATCTAACTCTACAACACCAAACAGCCTGGGATCATTTACTTTTCTCACTGCCAGCGTATTGTGTTTGCAATGTGTCAGTACATTAAAATCAATATCCAGAATGCTATCACCTAATTGAATAAGCACCTCTTCATCATCATCTATATAATCTCGACAGCTGAAAATTGCCTGACCTAAGCCTTGTCTTTCTTTTTGATATATATATTTTTTTTGGATATGTGGGTAATACTCATCTAAAAACTCTATGATTTTATCAGAGAGATATCCTACAACAAAAATAAAATCATTCTGACCCGATGCAATCAACTGGTCCAGTATATATGATAGAATTGGCTTGCCCGCAACCGGAATCAAAGGCTTGGGTTGAGTATACGTAAATGGCCTAAGCTTTGTTCCTGCACCGGCAACAGGGATAATCACCTTCATTGTATTCTTGTAATGCAAAATTCGTACCTAATTCTTTATCAACCTTCCAAGAATTTGTAAAGTGCAAAATTTAGGCTTATGCCTATCAGAAACATTTCTTATCGAACTAAGGTTAGGTCCCCGGATAAAACCTTTGACAAACCAAGATTATTTGTATATTGAACATAAAAAGTAAAAACTCCTGGGCTCACTTTTTGATCTCTAAAAAAGCCATCCCATCCAAGGCTTTCTATATTCGGCGGAAAGTTATTCTTCACAAACATTTTTTCACCCCATCGACTAAAAATTGCCAACCGGTTTATCATTTTTATTTCTTCCGTAGCATACACTGAAAAAAAATCATTTACTCCATCATCATTAGGAGAAAATACATTAGGAACAAAAACTTCGCCATCTTTTAAAATTCGCAATATAATGACAACAATTGAATCACACCCTGAATTCGTTAGTTGATGATCTATGAGTATTGTATCTCTATTAATAACCTCACCTTCATGTCCAAGAAATGAATCAAAGACTTTTATAGTATCAACAACAGTTATACTTTTATTCAACTTGAGATTTAATTGAATTATAGAATCACATCCAAATTCTGACTGCCTGTAGTTAAAATAGGTTCCAGACTGATTATACGTTTTATTGCTTTGTTCCCAGTAGAATACATCACAGATTTCTATATTTTCTTCAATAAAATATTCCGGATGAATTTTTAATCTTAAGGTTACCAGTGAATCACACCCGTTTGTCGCAGTATGATTGAATTGATAATCACCTGATAAATTATATATTTTATTGCTGGCAGGAAAGAAATATTGCTTGCACGCTTCCTTTAGAATCAAAGTCGTTTTTGGTTTTAAAATTTCCAATTGAAGAATCAATACAGAATCACAATTATTCTTATTCTTTCTTATAGTATTGTAAGTTCCACTATTTGTATAATTTATCCCAGATTCAGGCCAGATATAATTAGAACAAGTAGAATGTTGCAGAACAGTTGAATCTAAAGGCAGGATGTTTAAATTGAGGATATGTATTGAATCACATCCCAAGGCCGTCTTCAGATTGTATCTAAACGTTCCACTATTTACATACCGCGTATTATTTTTCGGCCAAACAAATTCTTTACATCCGGAAATAGATTCCTCAATTATGGAAGTTGTACCCACTCTCAGATTCAATTCAATTATCGAGTCACAAGAATTAATATTATTCAATGTATGAAAATACTTACCGGAAGATTTATATTGATTTTGATTTAACTCCCAAATAAAATTATCGCAAGAAGATTCAAATATTTGAGTTGTGTCAGCAGGAAGAATAGTTAAATTTAATTGTATAACAGAATCACAGACCCTGGAACTTTTTAATGTATGTGAATACTGGCCAGATTTAGAATACAATGAATTGTTGATATTCCATGTAAACGCTGTACATGATGTATGATCAATTTTGAATGTGTCAGGTTTCTCAATATTTAAATGCAGGATTAAAATGCTGTCACAAGAATATTGATTCTTAAATAGTTTTGAATAAACACCTGATAAGTTGTAAGTCTCATCGGTAGCTTGCCAATAATAAGTATCACAAGATTTGACCTGTACAATGGAAGAATCTCCATTAGATATAGATGACAATTCAATCGTATAGGAATCTGTGCATCCATAAAAATCTTTTATATGTAAAGTATATGTCCCTTTACCAATATTATTAATAAAAGTATCAGTATTGGTTGAATCTACACTCCATACAAATGAAATTGGCTCTGCTCCTCTCAATGAATCTAAGTTAATAATTCCATCTTTTGAGTTAGGACATGTGGGTAATAATTTGCTAATAAATGCTTTAGGAGGATTTAACTTAATACTTATCGCATCCAGAAAATTACCAACAGTTGCACCACCTGCAGCGCTTACAGAATTAAATTTCAAAACATAAGTTTTGCTACCAGATGAAGGAAATTTATGCAGAATAGTATTATAAACCCAACTTCTATTATCTGCTGAGAAAGTCCCTAAATTAACAAATGGTCCGGAAAGTGGTCCCACTTCAACACTTATCCTATCAAGTCCGGCTCTTCCTCTATGGGCAAAAGAAATTTCCACTTCTGCATTATAAGCCATTTTAAATTCCTGAAATAAGGTGGAAACCATGTTTGCATTGAGTTCAGCAAATTGAGAACCTGAATAAGCTTTTACTCCGGCAAATCCTGAACCCCAAATTTCAATCAAATTATCAGATGCAGAAGTTTCCCAACAACTGACTGAATTTTCATGAAAGAATCCAAATTGATTAATATTTACGAGTTTTTCATCTTCAAAATCAGTGTTGCATAAAAAATTACAGCCGGAGTATTGGCAATAGCCTGTCTGCAAAGTTATACTTAATAGTATAACACTAATCCCTATATGTCGTAAAGCTTGCGATTTCACTATTCAGCTTAAAATGTCGGATTCAAAGATATGAAGTTATACTTGAATATTTTGGAATTATTAATTCTCGTCAATACACACTCTAGTTTTCCAATATGTAAAATGCAACACATAAGAAAAATACAAGTTAGCCTCTTAATAAGCGATTGAAATTCCTATGAGTCCTGAAAAATCATTATTTATGAATCCTTTTGTATAATGAGTAAAAACACTTCTATTGGTTTTATCATATCGAATTTCCGGAAATATATAAAAGTACTTAAAAAGTTTCACCTTTGCTCCAAAACATATTCCCTTACCATTTACTCTGTCTGCTAAAAAATAATAATTATTGTCAACATAATATTCTCCCCTAAGATTCAAGCTTAGATAATCTTTCGGTGCATGTGAAAAATAAATATTCATACCGGAAATGTTATTGGACTCAATAGAAGAGGATCGAGCAGTAAGTAATTCTAAAGCCAGGCTGTTTTTGTCATTTATTGCATAATCCATGAGATATTCAATATAACCAACTCTGTAATAATCTATCTTTCCTATCATAAAGCCAAGTGAATTGGAAAAATTGTCTTTTTTCCATGACAATATATTACCTATATGTACACCAGGGATATTATCAATTTTATAATCAGGTTCTGAATAAACACCAATATTATATGTCCAATTCTCATCGATCATAATTTCCAGATTCATTCCATTGAAAGTTGCCGGCGTAGCAGAATTAATATAAGAATTAGAATAGAATAAATTCAAATGAGGTTCATCGTACTCATAACCTATAAAAGCTGTTGAATTGCCAACTATAACCTTAAGCTTATCATTCAGATTATAATAAAAATAGGCTTGCTTAATATGATTAAGAATATTATTGTTATCTAATGAATAAAACTGCTTTGCTCGTGGGCCTGCTGCAAGGTTTAACATAAAACCAAATTTATTACGATGATCATATGTCAATTCTACATTAAAGGAGCCCAGACTCGGTTTCATATGTTCTAATATAAGAAATGTGGGCGATGCAAATCCTGTTGAACTATGCCTGAAATAGCCATCTACATTCGCCTTAATGGCAAATGTCTTTTTCAATTCGTCTGTCGTTATGCTATCCTGAGAAACTACCAGATTTATTATAATTACCTGGAATAAGACTGCGCTGGATAATTTATGAAGAATCATTGTTTATGTAGAGTACACTAATGATAAAATAAATAATGAATATTCCCCATAGCGCCGTTTTTTCTATTAAGGCTGAAATTTTTCATTGCCCTTTACAAAAATATTTGTGTTACATATTCCAACAGAGCCTATAATTAGAAAAAATAAAAAAGTAATATCACGTCAATTATCTACAAGTGTTGTCTGCGTAGAAGTTGAATCTATTGATTCAACGATATATTTATTACCTACAGCTGCAAATAATAAATAAACTGATAGGTTAATTCTCGACTGAGAATAAACTTCAGAACAACCCTTGTTATTCATCCATTGCAAGAAATATTTCTCATTTAAGAAATTATTTTCAATTGTAACTTCTTCTAACACTCTTAACTTCCGGTGACCGTTCAATTTTTAATTCTTTATTTTAATACACTGACCACATCCAAAGTTCTGGAATAAGAATCTTCTGTTATGATGAAATCAAAGAGATTCGGAATAAATAAATCAAACTTAGCGGCATCAGTATGTGAATATTATTTATAACCAATAAGCAGATTATCGAAACAATCAAAATAATTTTACTCTTCGAATAAAATTAAAAATGTAGTTGTACTATTCCTCAGAATCTTTCGAATGCTCCTTGTATTCATGAATTAATTTCTGTTGAGCATCTGGTGGAACAGCCGCATAATCACTCATCTTCATGCTGAATTTTGCCTTACCCTGAGTAAGAGATCTAAGCGTGGAAGAATAATTGTGCATTTCTGAAAGCGGGACGCGAGCTTTTATCATTTGATAATGTCCATCTGAATCCATTCCCATAATTATAGCACGTCTTGTCTGCAAGTCACCCATAATGTCACCCATGACATCGTCATTACAAAGAATTTCCAAATCATATATTGGTTCCATAATCTGAGGTGCAGCAACATGAAATGCTTCACGAAAAGCTTGCATTCCGGCAATCTGAAATGCCATATCATTGCTATCTACCGGATGCATCTTTCCGTCAAAAATAGAAACTCGAATATTGGTACAATATGATCCTGTTAAAGGTCCTTCAATCATTTTGTTCATTACTCCTTTTTTGATAGCACTGGAAAACTTCGTATCGATCGATCCTCCAACTATGCACCAATAAAAAGCGAGTTTTCCGCCCCAAGGCAATTCTTCCACTTCTTTGCTTCTTACATTTAATCCTGCCGGCTCCGGCATTCCTTCATTCCAAGGTTCCACACGCATATGGACTTCTGCAAACTGTCCAGAGCCTCCAGATTGTTTTTTGTGTCTATACGACGTTTCCGCAAGCTTATTAATAGTTTCAAGATATGGAATTTTTGGTTTAATAAAATCCATGTGCACCCCATGTAATTTTTCTATTCGATATTTGACAAGGTCCAAATGCATTTGTCCCTGCCCATGAAGGAGGTTCTGATGAAGTCTTTGGGATTGCTCAAGAATTAAAGTTGGATCTTCTTCTTGTAAATCGTGAATTGCTTTAATTAATTTTTCTAGATCATTTTTATTTTCAGTGCTAATGGCTGTTCTGATTCTAGGTTCGGGAAAATGTATAGGATCAATTTCTATTTCATGTCCCTTTATACTGAGTGTATTATTGGTGTGAGAATCTTTCATTTTAACAAGTACTCCGAGGTCGCCTGCGACTAATTCCTGAACTTGTTCCCGTGATTTACCATTAGATACATAGATTTGATTGAGACGCTCATGGACACGATTGTGATTATTTATAAGTTCATCACCCGTTTTAACTTTTCCGGAAAAGACTTTAAAATAAGATACTCGTCCGACTTTTGGTTCAGAAAATGTTTTGTATATAAATATGGTTGTTGGTCCTGCAGCATTTACGTCTAATGTTCCGGTTTTGGTTTTAGCAGATGGCCTTTCTGCCGGCGATGGACATATATCATTTATGAATCCCATGATTCGTCCAGTTCCCATATTCTTATATGATGAAGCACAAAACACTGGAAATAAACTTTGATTCGCAATTCCTTTCCTTAATCCATCAGCGAGTTCGGACTCATCAAGAGTTCCGGATTCAAAAAAATGTTCCATAAGTGTGTCATCATTTTCAGCTGCAGCTTCAACGATCGCATTATGCATTGCATTTGCACGGGCTTTTTCGGAATCAGGGATTTCTTTTTTGGTTGGCTTTCCTCCTTCAGGAGAATATTCATACATGACCATTCTTAATGCATCTATTATAGCGTTGAATGATTTTCCAGGATTCAAAGGATATTGGAAGGGAATCAACTTTGGACCAAATCTATTCTTCGCCTGTTCCAAAGTCGTGTCAAAATCACACTTTTCATGATCACATTGATTGATAACAAACATTCCCGGCAATCCCAACTTTTCTTTGTATTCCCAAATAATCTCAGTACCAACTTCTACTCCGTGCGCTCCGTTAAGAATCATAATTCCTGTATCCGCAACTTTCATCGAAGAAAGAATTTCTCCAACAAAGTCATCAGAACCCGGAGTATCGATAATATTAATTTTGGAATCTTTCCAACTTACGTGCATTAATTTACTAAAGAGACTTGCACTTCTCTCTTGTTCAATTTCAGTAAAGTCAGAGACTGTATTCCCTGCTTCAACAGTACCTCTCCGCGAAATTGCCTTGGCTTCATATAACATAGCTTCAATCATACTTGTCTTTCCACTATGTGAATGTCCAAGAAGAACAACATTCCTAATAAGTTTGGGATTTGAGCTCATTTTTGCTTCGTTTATATGGTTTGAAAAAATAAAG
The DNA here is from genome assembly GCA_013140975.1 of Saprospiraceae bacterium. Taxonomy (GTDB): domain Bacteria; phylum Bacteroidota; class Bacteroidia; order Chitinophagales; family Saprospiraceae; genus Vicinibacter. The sequence continues at coordinate 126 of JABFRV010000009.1, read as the reverse complement.
CTCGTAAGGTAACAATTAATAGAACGTATTAGAATCTATTCATTTAAAAAAATTTAACATCTAAATAAAATCGAAATAAAATTTCGAATCCCGGAAAATTATTTAAATATTTAAAACTTAATTAAT